>CAINKA010000153.1 GCA_903849835.1 uncultured Alphaproteobacteria bacterium | reverse complement strand
GATCTTTCATCTGCTTTGAGATCAGCATTTTCAAGCTCTTTCACCACATGTTCGAGATAATCTTTTTCTCTTTCCGCCTGTTCTTTTTTTGCATTTATTTCGGCAATTTTTTCTTCAATCGATTTTAGATTTTCGTAATTTTTTTTGAGATTTTTTAGCAGAATTTCGTTGCGTGCAAATTCGTCAAGAATTTCCAAATGAGCTGATGGATTAAGGAGTCCGCGCTGGTCATGCTGCCCATGAATTTCAACCAAAGATTCACCAATTTTTGATAAAAGATTTACGCCGATTGTGACGTCATTCACAAAAACTTTTGATGAAGAATTTTCTGAAATAGATCGACGAATCCGCACCACATCTTGATTCTCAGCATCAAGCAAATCATTTTCTTTGAGGATATTTTTGCAGAGTTCGTTTTTTGAAATATCGAATTCCGCTGCAACTAAAGCTTTGTTTTCATCATTTCCAATCAAGCGCAAATTCGAACGGAACCCGATCGCAAGCCCAAGTGCATCGAGCAAAATCGATTTTCCCGATCCGGTTTCGCCGCTTAAAATGCAAAGGCCGGAAGCAAATTTAATTTCTGTTTTGTCGATGAGGACGATGTTTTGGATGGAGAGGGAGTTGAGCACTAAAAAAAATTTATGATTTTAGATTTTAGATTTTAGATTTTTTTAAATCCTAAATCCTAAATCTTAAATCTAAAATCATGTTCCTCCTCAATCCCAAGCTAAAATCCGACACCCATTTCATCGCCGATCTAAAAATTTCCCGCCTGTTTTTGATGAATGATTCCAACTACCCGTGGTTAATTTTAGTGCCGCGAAAGGCTGATTTAATTGAGTTCACCGACCTTTCATTCGAAGATCAAATCGAAGTTCTTCGTGAAATAAATTTGGTTGGAAAAATTTTGCAGGAAAATTTTGGAGCGGAAAAATTGAACATCGCGGCGCTTGGAAATGTCGTTAGTCAACTTCACATCCATGTCATTGCTCGTAAAAAAAATGATGCAACTTTCCCAAAACCAGTTTGGGGAAATTCTGTTGCCAAGCCTTACGCTGAGCAGGATGCGCAAGATCTCATCAAAAAAATTAAATCACTTTTGTAAATGCCAAAGCAACTTTTAGCAAAAAAATTACTCTATCGCTCAACCCATCGTGGCTGCAAAGAAACTGATTTTTTAATCGGAGGTTTCGCGCAGAAAAATTTGGAAGAAATCGAAGATTTAGAATTATTTTCCAAATTTTTGGAGGAGGATGATTTGGAAATTTACGATTGGATTTTGGGAAAGGAGAGGGCGCCGAAGGGCTATTTGGCGCTGGTTGGGGAGATTAGGGAGTTTCACAAGTTGGGGGATTAAGAGATAATTTTATAACCGATTGAGTAAAAAATCATAACTCGATGTCATGCTGAGCTTGTCGAAGCATGATTCAGGGCACGTGCTTGAATCATGCTTCGACAAGCTCAGCGTGACCTCGAGGTTTTTTTACCCCCACTCACTCCACCACAATGCAATCTGCCCTACTTTTTTTCGTCTGTGCGACATATTTGCTGCAAAACTCTTCCGCTTCGATTTGGTTAAAAAATTCGCCGATTTGCAATCGATAAAAAATTCCTCTTTTTCCCAAACTCACTTCTTCAGTGAAAGACTTTAATCCGGAAAAAAGACTTGGATAAAGTTGGTTTAATTTTTTCCAACTTTCTTTCGCCGCCTCTTTTGAAGCCATTGCCGCAATTTGAACTCGAACCGCGCGCTTCTTGTCTTGCGCGACTATTTTTTCTGGAGCTGCGTTGCGTATTTTTCCGTCAGTTTTTGTCAGCAAATCTTTCGAAGGAGATTCTTTTTTTTCTTGATCGGAATAGACGACAATTTTTTGTTCCTGCTTTTGCGTTGGTGCTTGTTTTACTTCCGCGGCTGAACTCACGCTTGGCAAAGATTCTTTTACAATTTGTGCTGGTTTTGGCGGCAATGCTGGTTCGGGAGCATTACGAATTTTTGGATTTGCTTGCTGCAAAGATTCTTTTTTATTTCCAAAAATATCTTCGTAGATCGAGCGATTAATTTGCGCCGCATTTCCTTCGCCAGCAATTTGTTCTTCCTCAAAAACCTTGATCGGCCCTTCTGGCGACTTGATCGTTTCCACATCGCCATTTTTTTCTTGATAGACGAAATAGTAAGCATTTACGGTTACATAAACGAAACAGGCGATGGAAAATAAAGTTGCAGCAAAAAGAAAAACTTTTTTGAACAAGCTAGGAAATTCGTTTTTGGATCCGTCTTTTTGATATCCGAAATCTTCCATGAAAAATTAGTCGTAAGTCGTTAGTCGTAAGTCGTAAGTCGACTTTAACGCATTTCCTCTACTGCCTTGATGTTAAAAATTGCCAGTCCCTCAGCGATGATTTTTTTGACCGCTAGGACCAAATAAATCCGCGCTTGTGTAAGTTGCAAATTGTCTTTGATGATGAATTTCAAATCAGGATTTTCCGTGCCCTTATTCCACAAAGCATGAAATTCCGCGGCCAATTCTTGCAGATAAAATGCAATCCGATGCGGTTCAAAATTCACCACCGCCATCTCAATCACCCGCGGAAAATTCGCAATTTTTTTGATGAGCTCGATTTCTGATTCGTCGGTTAAATTTTTTAAAACAGCGCCGTCATCCTTGGCCTGAAAGGCCGAGGACCTCATGAGTTTAAACTCCGAGATCCAGCTCTTGAGATCCTCGGACGCTTCTGCGTCCAAGGATGACGAGAAAAGATTGCGCAACACCGAACAGCACCGCGCATGCGCATATTGCACATAAAAAATCGGATTATCCCGCGACTGTTCAATCACCTTCGCCAAATCGAAATCAAACGGCGCGTCGTTTTTGCGGGTGAGCATGATGAAGCGCAGCGCGTCGGCGCCGACTTCATCGATCACTTCGCGAGCGGTGACAAAATTGCCACTGCGTTTCGACATTTTTAGCTGCTCGCCATTTTTCACGAATTTTACCATCTGGCACAAAATCACTTTGAGCTGCGCCTGTCCTTGCGTTAACGCTTCAACTGCAGCTGACAATCTTTTGACGTAACCGGCGTGATCGTAACCCAGCGGCATGATAAAAACTTTGGCGCCGCGGGCGAATTTATTGGCGGCGTAGGCCATGTCAGCGGCGAAGTAAGTGAAATTTCCGTCTGCTTTTTTGACGACACGATCTTGATCATCGCCGAATTTTGTGGAGCGGAAGAGGGTTTGATTTTTGCCATAAATATCCTGGGATTCGCTTTGCTCATTCCCGTTCTCGCTAAAATCAGCCGTTAAGGCTGATTTTTTAACGCTCGAACCCTTTTCAGTTTTCGGCGCCTCCAACTTTCCTTCAAAAATTAATCCTTGCTCCCGCAAAATTTCGACGGTTTTTGCGACGGCATTTGTGTCGTGCAAATTTTTCTTTTCCGAGAAATAGCTGTCATGCTTGATGCCAAGAGCGAGTAAGTCAGATTTAATCATCTCGAGCATTTCGGTGACGACGAAATCGCGAATTTCAGCGAGAATTTTTTCTTCAGTTTTTGCTTTTAAACTGTCGCCGAATTTTGCTTTTAGCGCTTCGCCAATTGGAACCAAATACTCACCCGGATAGAAACCATCGGGAATTTTTATTTCTTCTCCAAGCGCTTCCAAGTAGCGCAAATGAGCAGATTTGAGCAGCGTAATAATTTGCGAACCGGCATCGTTAATGTAATATTCTTTGAGTACATCATAGCCAACTTTTTGCAGCAGCGTCGCCAAAACATCGCCGTAAATTGCACCGCGAGTGTGACCGACGTGAATAGGCCCAGTCGGGTTCGGTGAGGCATATTCCAAATTTATTTTTTCACCATTTCCGAGATTTTGAAATTCGAATTTTTCGTTGGAAAGCAGATCGAAAATAATCTGATAAAAAATTTGTGGCTTGAGAAAAATGTTGATGAAGCCGGCGCCGGCGATTTCGAGTTTCGCTACATTTTCATTTTGTATTTCGCTGATAATTTTCGCCGCCAGTTTCCGCGGATTATTCAGCGCTTCCACCGTCGCAAATTTCTTCGCCACCACCATTGCTACATTGCAAGCGAGATCACCGTGAGCACGCTCTTTTGCAGGCTCAACAGTAAAATTTCTAAAATCTTTTTCGTTAAGTTCGATCGAATTTTCAGCGGCAATTTTTGTCAGTGCGGAAGAAAAAATTTCTTTGAAAGAGTTGAAAATATTGAGCACGGGGAAATTTATGATTTTAGATTTTAGATTTATGATTTTAGATTCGTGTGAGAAAAAAATCCTAAATCCTAAATCCTAAATCTAAAATCATAAATCCATCATGCCGATTAACTACGCCAGCTCCATCTACCTCACCAAACGAATCACTCGTGAATATATCATTCCGCATTGGAAAACTTTTCTGACTTCAGTGTCTCTGATGATTTTGATCGCTGGCACCACAGCGCTTCACGCTTGGTTAATCAAGCCTGCGCTTGATGCAGTCTTCGTTGAAAAAAAAGCGAATGCTTTGGTGATAATTCCGCTGGTGGTTTTGATTGTGACGATCGTGAAGGGTTTTGCGACTTACTTCCAGCTTCTAACCATGAATGTTTTGTCGCTGCGAATTTCATCTGACATGCGAATTCGTCTTTATGCGCATTTCATCAAGTCAGATATTTCAACGCTTCACAGCAAATCGTCGGGCGATATGATGGCCAGCATCATGAATGAAATTGGAGGTGTTGTGAATGTGATAAACACCGTCATCAATGGTTTTGTGAAGCAACTTTTTACGCTAGTTGCACTGATTTGTGTGATGTTCAATCAGAGCTTAGAGCTCTCCCTCGTAGCCTTCATCGGCTTTCCTTTGGCGGGTTATCCGATTTATAAATTGGGAAAAAGATTGCGAAACTTGTCGTTCAAGAATCAAGAAATCGCCTCGAAATTTTCATCACAAATGAGTGACACTTTGCAATATTCGAAGCTTGTAAAGGCCTATCACTGCGAAGATTTTGAAGTGAAGAGAATGTCCGCGATCATCGAAAGCATTTTTAAAATGGGCAAAAAAATTTCGCGCATTTCTTTGATCGCATCACCTTTCGTTGAAAGTTTGGCGGGCATTGGTGTTGCTGCCGTGATCTGGTATGGCGGCCATCAAGTGATCAATGGCGAAACAACTCCCGGTGCATTTTTTTCATTTTTTGCCGCGATGATGATGGCTTACAAACCACTAAAATCAGTTTCAGGAATGAATTCAGGAGTGCAGATGGGTCTTGCTGCAGCGACTCGTCTTTACACTTTGCTGGATGAAAAACCTACGATCGTTGACAAGCCAAATGCGATTGCTCTCACCAACGTCAAAGGCGACATCGAATTCCAAAATGTAAAATTCAGCTATGTCGATGATAAATTGGCGATGAATGACGTGAGTTTCAAAATTCCGGCCGGAAAAACCGTTGCTCTCGTCGGACATTCTGGCGGTGGAAAATCTACGATCATGAGCATGATTTTGCGATTCTACGATCCAAATTCAGGTGCTGTGAAGCTAGATGGGCACGATATCCGCGATGTGACGATCAAGTCTTTGCGCAGCTCCATGTCGGTGGTGAATCAGGAAGTGATGTTGTTTGACGACACCATCATCGAGAATATTCGCTACGGAAAAGAAGATGCGACTGAAGAGGAAATTATTCGCGCTGCAAAACTTGCCGAGGCTGATGAATTCATTCAAGAAATCCCGGAAAAATATCACGCGAAAGTTGGGCAAAATGGAATTCGTTTGTCGGGAGGGCAGCGTCAGCGAATCGCGATTGCACGAGCCATTCTCTACAACGCACCGATCTTGTTGCTTGATGAAGCGACATCTGCGCTCGATCCAATTTCCGAGAAATTAATCAAGGATGCTTTGGCGAAATTGACAAAAAATCGCACGACTGTCGTAATCGCACATCGCCTTTCAACCGTGATTCACGCGGATAAAATCATCGTAATTGCGAGCGGAAAAGTGATCGAGGAAGGAACCCACACAGAGCTGCTGGAGAAGGGCGGCGCTTACGCGAATTTGTATTTGAAGCAGTTTGAGATTGGGAAGGAGGGGTAGGGTTTAACGTTATCAATTTTTTAAAAGGAGAAAAAATGAGTAGATCAGGAGAAGGGTCGGAAGGTGGTAAGGCTGATGATGTATCTGAGGTGATAACTTCAGGTGCACTTCTGCCGTATAGCCCAATACAATTAGATGGTGATTGGTTATTGCCGCCATTTAGCCCAATAGCACTCGATGAAGAGGAGAATCACGGTGTCATTGGAGAAGCTGATACTGCAGCAGAAGGTGCAGAAGACGACGTTCCAGAAGCTGGAGCGGGAGTTGCGGCAGAGGGTGAAGACGCTCTTGAAGCTGTGGAGGAAGTCATAGACGCCGTGGAAGATTTTGTGCCAGGAGCGGTTGTTCGCGCCGCAAATGCTCAACAGCTATTTACAGGTCTTGATCGCGAGAGAAATGTGTAATTTTCCTCCTCGCCAAATTCTTCCGCAAAGCCTCAGATAATTTTTTCTTCTTCACCTGCTTTTCCTTCTGCTTCTGATTAAAATTTTGTGTCTGATTTTCTCTCCCTACAGTGTTTGTAGCGTCTGCAATGTTTGTCATGTCTGTCACGTCTGAAACGTTTGAATTTGCCTATCTCACTTCCTTCAACTTCCTAACCCTCTCGCTCAAATCATCCAAAAATTTACCCATCCCATCGCGCGCAATTGCTGAGTTGAACTCGGATCTTTGGGTTTCGATCAGGCTGATTCCTTCGGCGATAAAATCTAAAATTGTTAATTTTCCGCCGCGTTCTTTTACGCGAAAATCAACCGAGATTGCGACGTTAGAATCGCGCGGCAAAAACTCTGCTTTGGCGACGTAAAATCCGTTTTGCTCCACCACTTCCTTCACCTCAAATTTTCGGCCGTTATAGTTACGGAATTTTGGGCCGTAGGTGTTGATCATGAAGTCGCGATAAAGTTTGGTGAAGCGCTCTCTTTGTGGATCAGTGGCGGTTTTATAATTCTTGCCGAGGACGAAATGCGCAATCCAATCCGAGTCGATTACGCCATCGATAATTGCGATAATTTTTTCCCTCTTTTTTTCTTCGGAAATATTTTTCTCATTCGCAGTTTTTACGATTCTGTTTCCAACATCGTTGACGAAAGTGACAACTTGATCTGATAGTCCGCCTTGTGCCGCAAAGGACTGCGAAGAAAAACAAAATAGAAAAATTGCGAGAAAATATTTTTTCATTTTAGTTTTTAATTTCTGCTGCGCGTTTTTGTAGATAAGCGCTGCGAACGGTTGCGTAAGGGTCGAAGGAATCTTTTCTGATGTCGTCGATGATATCTAAAAGACTTTCTCTGGAGTCGATTCCAGATGCAATTGAAAGTCCAAGTCTTGTGTCGCTATTGATTGCATCGCGACTTCCACCAATTTCAAAAAGGTTGAATCCAAGCGGGTTCACAGCCTTATCGACAGACCATCCGCTAAAATCTCGAATCGAACTTGGGCCGAAAAATGGGATGACGAAATATGCTCCCGAGCCCATTCCGTAATGTCCCAAGGTTTGTCCCAAATCTTCTGGTTTGTAGCGGATATTTTTTTCGCCAGCGATGTCAAAAATTCCTCCGAGTCCGATGGTGCTGTTGATCAAAAAATTTGAAAATGTTGCTAAGCCGTTATTGACATTGCCTTGTAGCAGCGAGTTCACAGCTGAAACCGGAAGCGAAATATTATTCAAAAAATTTCTGATTGAAATTCTTGCGGGCTTCGGAACTCCTTCGCGATAAAACTTCGCGACATGTTCAAGAAAATAGCGATCGAAGGCGTCATTAAAGCTGTAAATTTTGCGATTATATTTTTCGAGTGGGTCGTAAATTTCAGTTTCGGCTTTGGTTTCGTAACTTTCGAATTCTTCCTCGTTCTCAAATTTTTGGTAATACATCGCTGATTCTTTGGAGCGATTGGAACGGGTTTTGGACAGCGCGGATGAAGGCGTTAGAGAGATTGATGCAATTGAAAATATAAAAAAAAATCTAAGAAATTTCTGCATCAGAGTCTGTGTGATCAATTGCTTTTTTGATTTCGTCGAGAAGCTCTTTTCCTTTTGGATCGTAGTTGGGATTTTTGGATAAAAGTTCAACCAACACTTGTTTGGCATCGAATAATTTATTGTTCAGAACCAAGCAGTAAGCGAGTTGGTAGTAGGCGTCAAAAAAATCTGGCCAGAATTTTTTCATGAAACGAAAACGAAAAATTGCTTCGGATAAATTATCATTTTCCAAATGTTTTAAACCAACTTTGTAATTGGTTTCGCGAAGATTTTTAAATTTATCTTTCAGGATAAAAAATTCGTCGTGAGCTTCGTAGAATTTTTCTTCAAAAAAATGCGACAGCTTTCCAACCTTTTCACGCAAGGCTCCAACACGCTTTTCTTCAGCGTTTTTTTTGTTGTCAGATTTACCGATTAGTTTTTTTAGAATTTTTCCGAACATTTCAAAATAAAATATGCTTCGATCCAAGTGAGGCTGTAAGGATTTTTATTTTCTTGCTGAAAATTTTTCAAACGAAAATGTTTTAGCTGAGTTTTGGTGATTTTTTTTTCTTTTTTTTTGGAATAATTCGCGCCGATTTCTTTCAATGATTTTAAGGCTTCGTAACCATTTTTAAAATTTTGTTTTACGATTTTTTTCTGAAAAAAAACTTCGACAAAACCAGATTTTTTTAACGCTGATTTTAAATCTTCAATTTTTGGTAAATCGTTCAAATTAAAAATATTTTCCGCTTTAAGTTCTGGCAAACTTTCAAATGTTGGAACGCAGAAAGCAAAGGTTCCATTTGGTTTTAAAAGTGAAAAAATTTTTGAGAAATTTTTTTCAAAATCTTCAATCCACTGCAAAGAAAATGACGAAATTATCAGATCGAAACTGTGATTTTCAAATGGAGGATTTTCGATATCGCCTTGAACCGGAAAAACATTTGATGGTCGATCAGGCCAGGATTGGAGCATTTCGGCGGATAGGTCGAGTTCGAAGATTTTTGAGTCGTCAGTCAGTAATTTTTTTGCAATAAAACTTGTGCCAGAGCCAAGATCAAGAATTGTAAAATCCCTGATGCCTGACGCCTGATGTCTGACGACTAATTCACACAATTCTTTCGCCGCCTCTTTTTGCACCACCGCCACTTCATCATACCTTCCCGCCCCGCGCGAAAATTTTTTTTGAATAATTTTTTTATCGAACATTTTTCGCTTCCGCCTCAATCAAGCCAACGATGTGATCAACCAATTCTTCGCTCGAAATTTTGTGGTCTGGTTTGCCATTCATGTAGACATTGTGACGTCCCGCGCCGCCGCCCGTAATGCCGATTTGAGTGTGCGCTGCTTCGCCGAGTCCGTTGACGACGCAGCCCAAAATTGAAATCGTGATCGGAGTTTTGATGTGCTCGACACGCTTCTCTACTGCTTCGACGGTTTTAATCACGTCAAAAGCCTGCCTTGCGCAAGATGGGCAGGAGATCAGATTCACGCCGCGGTGGCGCAGTCCTAGCGACTTTAAAATTTGGTAAGCGACTTTTATTTCTTCCTTCGGATCGGCGGAAAGCGAGACGCGCATTGTATCGCCGATACCTTCCCACAGCAGAGTTCCAAGCCCAATTGCGGATTTTACGGTGCCAGCTGCAAGACTTCCCGCTTCAGTAATTCCAATGTGCAACGGATAATCGCAAACCTTGGCGAGGGCTTTGTAGCCTGCGACGGCGAGAAAAACATCCGAAGCTTTGACGCTGATTTTGAAATTAAAAAAATCGTTATTTTCGAGAATTTGAATGTGGCGTTGCGCTGACTCCACCAGCGCTTCCGGCGTTGGAGTTTTGTATTTGTTGAGTAAATCAGCCTCGAGCGATCCTGCATTCACACCGATGCGGATCGAACAGCCGTAATCCTTCGCAGCTTTAATTACCTCGCGGACTTTTTCATCGGAACCGATATTTCCCGGATTAATTCGCAAACATTTCACCCCCGCTTGCGCCGCTTCAATGGCGCGTCGGTAGTGGAAATGGATGTCGGCGATTATTGGCACAGGGCAGTGCGGAATGATTTGTTTCAAGGCGTCGGCAGATTCTTTGTCAGGTACCGAAATGCGCATTAATTCAGCGCCGAGTTCCGCGCATTCATTGACTTGGCGGATGGTGGCTTGCACATCGGTGGTCGGAGTGTTGGTCATCGATTGCACCGCGATTGGCGCATCACCACCGATTGCCACATTGCCGACAAAAATTTGGCGAGATTTGCGGCGATGGATAGCGCGGTAGGGGCGGATGGTGTTTAAGGCGTCAGGCGTCAGGCGTAAGTCGTAAGTCACTTTAGGAGATTGAATTGAAGATTTTTAGGATTTGGTTTTGGTTTTTTTTGATTAATTCGCGTAGTTTTTTTGGGTCGTGATTTAGGATTTTAGTGATTGAGGTGAAGTCGGTGAAGCCGGTGCCGGCGTAGTTTTGGAAGGTTTTTATTTTTGGGATTTCTAGGTAGGATTTTGCGACCAGTGCGCGGAAAAAAATTGCGGGGAAGTTTTGTTCGAAGAATTTTTCATTTTTCCCCAATGTCATCTTAAGTTTGTCTTCCAATGTCATCCTGAGCTTGTCGAAGGATGATTCAGATTTCGTACTTGAGCAATCATCCTTCGACAGGCTCAGGATGACATCTTTACCGCTTTCAACCAAATTAACATTTTTCTCCAACCTCTCAAAAAACTCCAAATAAAATTTTTCCAAATTCCCCGCATTCATTGCAAAAACATCTTCCCAGAGTTCAGGGCTTGAATTATCTAGGCGGAAGGCGGTTTTAAAAAATTCATCTTCAATATTTTTCGGCGAAAATTCTGCGGTTAAAAAAGATAAAAATTGTGGGAGATGTGAAACCAAAGCGTAAATTTCATCATGTTTTTTTGCTTCGAGAAATTCTGGTTTTGCGCCGATTCTTTTTATTACTTTCTCAAGTTTTTCTAACGAATTTTTTTCACTATTTTCTGGGCAAATAATAAATTTTTTATCGAGAAATAAATCTGCTTTTGAATTTTCGAATCCCGTTTTGTCTGAGCCAGCAATGGGGTGGCAAGGGATAAAATTTTTTGGTAAATTTTTTATTTTGAAATTTTTTATCGAGCCCAAATCGAGGATGGTTGCCTTGCTCGAAACGCGATTCGAGATTTCTTCAAAAATTTCTTCGTAAGATGAAAGTGGCGCAGATAAAATTATAAAATCAAATTCAGAAAGATTTTCTTGCAGTAAGATAACTTCGTCAATAACTCCGTCGTTTTTCGCAAAATCCATCACCTCTTCATCAGCGTCATAAGCAAAAATTTCTTTGCTGACATTGGCTTGACGAAGAGCTCTAGCAAAAGATCCGCCGATTAATCCTAATCCGATAATTAAAGTTTTTTGAAAAAGCATTTTTAGATTTTTTATTTATTGAAAGTTTTCATTTGGCATTTAATTTTCTAAAACGCTCTCTTCAAAAAATTTAAATTCCAGCATGAAAAAAATCATTTTAATTTTGACGATATTTTCTTTTGTCGCGTCTTGTTCTGGCAAAGTGATTGATGTCAAAAGTCCATGTGTTTCAAGGGATGATGGACCATGCGGACCAAAAAAACCAATCAATGATTGGTGGTTAAAAAATTCAAAAAATCCTCAAAAACAAAATTCTTAAATTTATGGCAGAAACAAAAAGTTTTGCTGAAAGATTCGCCAGCAAAAAATCTACTTTTACTTCAACAAAGCTAGAAGAAAAAGCCCAGCCGGCCGCGTCAAATGCGGCTGCTGACATAAGTTCAAAAACTCCTACTAAACAAATTGATCCGATTAAAAAAATGCAAGCAGAACAAATTTATCTCGTGAAAGGTATCGATGACGGACGTAACGCTTGGTATTACGTTTTAGTTGAACGCCTTAAAGTGCAACTTTTTCTAAAAGCTCTGAATGACGACATCATTCACTTAGAAAATTATGGAAAAATCCTCTTCTCTGCCTATGGAGACGAGCCGCCTGCTGATGTAACTGACCAGCTGAAAGAAGAATACGGAATCAAGTAATCTATCCCAAACCTGATTCAAGAAACCGATTCATCAAAAAATTCAATGTCATGCTGAGCTTGTCGAAGCATGATTCTGGGCACCGCG
>CAINKA010000152.1 GCA_903849835.1 uncultured Alphaproteobacteria bacterium | reverse complement strand
TGCCGATTTTCTAGGATTAGAATTAGATTGCCAAGCTATGACAGATGCCGTTGATAAATCACTTTATCACAATCAACAAGCAAAATGAACTTCATCAAATCAATCCTCCGCATCATTCGCACCGTGATCCTCTCACTGCTTCTGGTCTGCATCGTGATCTTCATGGTCAATAATCGCGATACCGTTACGATTCATCTTCACCCGCTACCATTCGATGTCGAAACCAGAATTTTCGTAGTGATGATCATTGTTTTTTTACTCGGATTGCTGTTCGGAATTCTTTCTTGCTCGCAAAGTCTCATCAAAAGAATTTTCACGAATCTCAATGATCGCAGAAAACTTCGGAA
This sequence comes from uncultured Alphaproteobacteria bacterium, assembly GCA_903849835.1. Classification (GTDB taxonomy): domain Bacteria; phylum Pseudomonadota; class Alphaproteobacteria; order Rickettsiales; family UBA1997; genus UBA2645. The sequence goes on along the minus strand of CAINKA010000152.1, from coordinate 7,187 downwards.
GCTTGAAAAACAAGTCGCAAAAAACTGATTCACCTATTGCTTTCAAATTTACGCTAAATAACTTCGCGCGCCGCTTACTCAAGCACACCACTAGTCAAAGCTGATAAGTCTCACCCTCAAATTCTTAACTTTTAATCAATCGAATATGGCAAGTAATTTAACTATCATGGGCAACAAGGAAATTTTGTTGGTTGCGGAAAATATAGCACATGAAAAGGGCATCGCGCCCCAAGAGGTTGTTGAGGCCATGGAAGAAGGCATAAAACTTGCTGCAAAGAAAAAATATGGTCACCACTTAGACATCGAATGCCGCATCGACAAAAAAACTGGCCAAATAAAATTATTCAACAAATTGCAAGTCGTTGCGAATGACACTGAAGACTTCGACGTCCGCACTCACATCACTTTGAAGCACGCCAAGCAAGAAGATAAAAATGCCGATATCGGCGATTCTGTTGTGCAAGAACTTCCACCAATCGATTTAAATCGCGTCGTCGCGCAAGTCGCTAGAAACGAAATCATCCGCAAAGTTAAAGAGGCAGAAAAAAATAAAGAATTTAACGAATTTAAAGATCGTTTGGGCGACATCGTCAGCGCTTCGGTGAAAAAAGTTGGCTTGAAAAATATCGTGATGGAAGTCGATGGTTACGAAGCTGTCATCCACGAAAGCGGATTAATTCCGCGCGAAAATTTCCGCGTCGGAGATCGCATGCGTTGCTACATCGAGGACGTTCGCAAAGAACCTCACGGTGCCCAAATTTTCTTGTCACGCACTCATCCGCAATTTTTGGCAAAACTTTTCGAGCAAGAAGTTCCAGAGCTTTACGACGGAAATATCGAAGTCAAAGCAGTGGCACGCGATCCCGGTTCACGCGCTAAAATCGCGATTTATTCTCGTCGCGACGATATCGACATCATCGGTTCATTCATCGGAATTCGCGGCTCTCGCGTTCAATCCGTCAGCTCCGAACTTCGCGGCGAAAAAATCGACATCATCAAATGGTCACCAAACATTGCCGAGCTTGTGGTCAGCAGTCTCACTCCAGCAAAAGTCAGTAAAGTTGTGGTCGATGAAGATAACAGCTTGATCGAAGTTGTAGTTGCAGAAGATCAACTCAGCCTTGCGATTGGACGTGGTGGACAAAATGTCAAACTCGCATCAAAACTCGTCGGATATAAAATCGACGTCATGACCGACGAACAAGAATCAGTTCGCAGAACCGCCGAATTCAACCAAGCCTCCAAACTCTTCATCGAAACTCTCGATGTTGAAGACATGATCGCAAATCTTCTAGCATCCGAAGGCTTCTTGAGCGTTGAAGATCTGGCTCAATCAGAAATTTCCGAAATAGCTTCGATCGAAGGATTTGACGAAGAAGTTGCAAAAGAAATCAAAAGACGTGCGGAAGAATTTCTTCAGAAAACAGCGTAAGGAATTTTAGATTTCAGATTTTAGATTTCAGATTTTAGATTTGTTACAAGCTTACAGTTTGTAGCTCAAATTAAGTTTGTTTGTTTAAAAAAAATCCACGAATCTAAAATCTTAAATCTAAAATCTAAAATTTAATGACTGACAACGAAACTCCAAACATAACTCGCTCAAAGCTCACTCTAAAGCTTCCAACATCAGCAACTTCTCAAACCTTAGCGCCGAAAAATGTTGAGAATAAAAAAGTCAGCAGTCACTCAGTTCAAGTCACAATTAAGGGTCGTAAAAAAGAAATTAAACCCGACGAAACTCCATCGCACGGTTTAAACAAAAATGAGTTTGACGCTAGAGTAAAAGCACTTTCGGGATCAAAGTCGGAATCAAAAGAAGTAAAAAGTCGTGAAATCCTCACTAAACTCAGCAGAGAAAAACAAAAAAAAGAAGAGGAAGAAAGCGCCTCTTCACAGCAAATAGATGAACCGATTTCAGCACCAGCGGTTGCAACTCCAGACTACAAACTAGACGGTTTTGACGTCCGCAACAAAATCAAACAAAGCGTCGATGCAACCAATCGCCAAAAAGAAGAGCGCGAAAAATTTCTCGATCAGAAAAAAAAGCAGGAGCAAGAACGTTTAGCAAAAGAAGCTGACGAAAGAGAAAAAAGAAAACCAAAAAAACCAGGAACAAATTTTTCTAAAACTTTTGCAGAAGAAGAAGCTGCAAGAAAAGCCAAACCGCAATTCAAGCAAGAACGCATCAACACTCGCAGACTAACCTACATCATCGATAGCGATTTTGACAGCTCAGATGGCGGACGCAGAAGAAAAAAATCAAAATCTAGGCATGAAGAGCAATCACCAAAAGAATATAAAAAACTTTCTCGCGAAGTTTCTTTCCCAGAACTCATCACCGTTGCAGAACTTGCTGATCGCATGTCAGAAAAAACCGGCGATGTTGTAAAAAAACTTTTCTCGATGGGCATGGTTGTAACAAGCAATCAGGCAATCGATTCCGACACTGCAGAAATTATCATCGGAGAATTCGGCCACATTGCCAAACGAGTTTCACATTCTGACGTTGAAAATGTTTTGGACGAAACCGATGCAAGCGTGGAATTACTAGCTCGCGCACCGATCGTCACAATCATGGGTCACGTTGATCACGGCAAAACTTCCTTGCTCGATGCACTTCGCGAAACCGACGTCGTAGCCGGCGAGCATGGTGGAATCACACAGCATATCGGTGCTTCACGCATCCAAACTAAAGGCAAAAAATTTATCACCTTCCTCGACACTCCCGGTCACGAAGCCTTCACCGAAATGCGTTCTCGTGGCGCTAACGTAACCGACATCGTTGTTCTCGTCGTTGCCGCTGATGATGGAGTAAAAGAGCAAACTATCGAAGCCATCAATCACGCCAAGGCCGCCAACGTTCCGATCATCGTCGCAGTAAATAAAATCGACAAACCCGGAAGCGATCCGCAAAGAGTTAAAAATGAACTTCTCAGCCATCACATCGTTGCCGAAGATTTAGGCGGCGACGTAATGTTCGTTTCGGTTTCCGCAAAAAATAAAATCAATCTCGACAAGCTTGAGGAAGCAATTTTGCTGCAAGCTGAAATTCTTGATCTCAAAGCACCATATGTCGGCAAGTCAAGCGGCGCGGTTCTCGAATCAAAAATCGATCCGGCGAAAGGTGTTGTCGCAACGCTTCTAGTACAAAAAGGCACGCTCGATGTCGGAGATTTAATCGTCGTCGGAACCTCTTACGGCCGCGTCAGAAAAATGTCGGATGACTCAGGAAAAAATGTAAAATCAGCAACTCCATCAGTTCCCGTCGAAGTTCTCGGACTAGATAACGCGCCGAATGCCGGAGATAAATTCGTTGAAGTGGACGAAGAAAGGCAAGCACGAGAAATTATTTCCTACCGAACTCGCAAAGAAAAAGAAATTAAAGCCCTAAAAACTTCTGCCAAATCTTTGACCGACGTCTTCAAAGAATCGGGAAAAGGAAAATTAAAATATCTCAACATCATCATCAAAGCTGACGTTCACGGCTCAGTTGAAGCAATCAACGGAAGCGTCGCCAAACTCAACACCGACGAAGTTGCAATCAAAGTTGTCCACATGGCCACAGGCGGAATTTCCGACAGCGACATCAACTTGGCTGCGGCTTCCGGAGCTCTCATCATCGGCTTCAATGTCAGAGCAAATGTCACCGCAAAAGAAATGGCGCGATTAAAGCAAATCGACATCCGCTATTACTCCATCATCTACAACTTGGTCGATGATTTGAAATTGATGCTTTCAGGAATGTTAGAACCAACCAAAAACGAGGAATATTTGGGACAAGCTGAGATCCGTCAAATCTTCAAAATTTCTGGCTCAGGAAAAATCGCTGGATCTTTCGTCACAGACGGACTCATCAAACGCCAAGCCAGAGTTCGCTTGTTGCGCGACAATGTCGTAATTCACGACGGAATTTTAAAGACACTCAAACGTTTCAAGGAAGATGTGAAAGAAGTAAAAAGCGGCTTCGAATGCGGCATCGCTTTTGAAAATTACGAAGACATCAAAGAGAAAGACACGCTGGAATGTTATGAGATTGTGGAGAAGAAGAGAACGCTGTAACGCGCTTAACAATCACACGCACCCCATGTCATGCTGAGCTTGTCGAAGCATGATTCGGGGCACCGTGCCCAAAATCATGCTTCGACAAGCTCAGCAGGTATTGACAGAGTTTTAATTCACACAAAAAACATTAACTCATGAAATACCCCCTCCCCTCCCGCATCCTACACTGGCTTATGGCCGCGATCATTTTAACTCTTCTTGGTCTTGGAATTTACATGTCGGAATTTCTGCCAAAAGATGCGCCGAACAGAATGGAAATTTACAATCTTCACAAATCTTTGGGAGCGATGGCATTAGTTTTGATTTTCTTCCGCATCATCAACCGCCTCATCAACAAAGCTCCAGCGCTTCCACAATCAATTTCAAAATTAGAAATCACTCTCGCCCATCTCTGCCATTTCGCACTTTATTTTTTGATGATCCTCACGCCACTTTCAGGATATTTAATGTCGAATTCATTCGGCTATCCCGCAGTTTTTTTTGGATATGAATTGCCATTTTTAATCGAAAAAAATTTAGAACTCGGAAAATTCTTCTCCGAAACTCATGAGCTTTCCGCCTACATTTTGCTTGGCCTCATAACCATTCACGTCTCCGCAGTCATCAAACACCGCTTCTTCGACAAGCCAGAAAATGATGTTTTAAAACGGATGATTTAATGCTTAAACCACGCCTCATCCCCTGTCTCGATGTCAAAAACGGTCGCGTTGTAAAAGGCGTAAATTTTGAAAATTTAATCGATGCCGGTGACCCAGTCCTTCAAGCAAAATTTTATTACGAACAAGGCGCCGACGAACTCTGCTTTCTCGACATCACAGCTTCCGAAGAAAATCGCGGCACAATTTTGGATGTCGTAAAAAAAGTTGCGCAAGTTTGCTTCATTCCATTCACGGTTGGCGGAGGAATTAGAGAGCTGCAAGATTTTTCCAACCTTCTCAAATGCGGCGCAGACAAGGTTTCCATCAATAGCGCGGCGATAAAAAATCCCGATCTCATCTCACAAGCATCCAACAAATTCGGAGCGCAATGCGTCGTCGTTGCAATCGATGCCAAAAAAAATTCTTCCGGAAATTTTGAAATTTTTACTCACGGCGGAAAAAAACCAACCGGCCTCGATGCAATTGAATGGGCAAAAAAAGTTGAATCACTCGGCGCCGGAGAAATTCTTTTAACCTCGATGGATCGCGATGGAACAAAGGCTGGCTACGATTTAGACCTGATCGAAAAAATCACATCTCACGTTTCAATTCCCGTAATTGCATCTGGCGGAGTTGGAGAATTAGAGCATCTTCACGAAGGCCTGCGCGCCGGCGCCTCAGCAATTCTCGCCGCCTCAATTTTTCACTTCAAAACATTCTCAATTTCTCAAGCTAAGGAATTTTTGGCGGAAAAAGGGATTGAGATGCGAGATTAAACTCAAAACCGAATTTGTCCGCCCGCGGGCTGGCACAGGGCCAGCCCCTACGGTGATTTGTGGTGTTGTAGGGGCGACCCCCTTGTGGTCGCCTGAAACGCGAGTGTTAAATTCAAACCAAATAATCTTCTCACGAATAAGAATTCTTCACCTTCCTCCTCTTCGGCCGAGCAATCGCAATCGTCAATCCAACCAGATGTTTCCTAGCTTGCGGATTTTCGATTCGATTAAACGCACTCACTAGCGGCAAAAGTTCTTTGTTAAATTCCGCCAATTCTTTTTTTTGTTTTTTGTCGGTTTCAAAATCGTAATTGTAATACATCCGATCAGCTTTGAGACCGGAAAAGAAATCGCTGATCGGTCTTTTTAAGAGCTGAGAAATTTCAAAAAGTCTGCAAGCCGCAATGCGATTTTTTGCTTTTTCGTATTTTTGAATTTGTTGAAACGTAACGCCAATGATGTCTCCAAGCTCTTCCTGACTCATTCCGGCAACTAGACGAAATTGGCGAAGCTTTTTTGCGATGTGAATATCAATTGGGGTGATTTTGTCGAGTAGCATAGTTTTTTTTCGTGGTGATTAAAGAAAGCGACATCGCCGCAAGCAGTAATATCAAGGGTTTATAGCCATAATTTGCGTAAATTGTCGGCGCAAGATTTTTTATAAAATCAACATCGATGATTCCTTCTTGATTCAAATCGATCTTTTTTACCACGCGACCGAAGGGATCGACAAAAGCTGTGATGCCAGTTCCCGCAACACGCGCCAGAGGGATTCCTTGCTCAATTGCACGCATTCTCGCCATATTGAAATGTTGGTAGGGACCAGAACTGACGCCAAACCACGCATCATTCGTCAGATTAACTAACAAGTCTGGACGAGAATTTTTTTGCACAATTTCATCAGTAAAAATTACTTCGTAGCAAAGCAAAGGACTGAAGGAAAAGCCGCTTGTGGCAAGGGTTTGTGGACCCTCACCTTCGCTAAATCCAACAGCTCCATCTGTAATTTTTTCAACGAAAGGAAGAAATTTTTGCAGCGGAATATATTCGCCAAATGGCACAAGATGATGCTTGTCGTAAAAATTTTTCACCGAGTTTTTTTCGATTACGAAGACACTGTTCCAAACATTTCTTATATTTTCCTCATCACGCTCAAGCCTTATTCCGCCAGTAATTAGCGGCATCGCAAAATTTAATTTTGCGATTAATTCAGAATTATTTTCGATCACGTAAGGCACCGAAGTTTCGGACCAAATCACGGCCTTCACATCATCCAAACTTTGCGAATTAGTCAGCGCAATATGTTTCAAAAGATTTTTATATTTTTCTTCCGCATCCCATTTCATCTCCTGCTTGATGTTCGCCTGGACTAGGCGCAGCTTGGTTTTGTCGGCGGTGATTAATTTTTTATCATCGATGTAAAAAAATCCGAAAAGAAAATTTCCGATAAAAAATAAAATTAAAATTCCTGCAAAAATTTTATCGCCGGTAGAATTTTTTTTAAAAAATAAAGTTGGTAACAAAGAAATTAAAACCGCAAAAACGCTGAGGCCGTAGATTCCGAAGATCGAAGATAATTGCGCGAATCGCACATCAAACATCCAAACATAGCCGATTAAGTTCCACGGAAATCCAGTGAAAAGCAGCGAGCGTAAAATTTCAAAAGCCACCCAGCAAATTGAGAAAAGTAAGATTTTTTGATAAGTTTGCG
>CAINKA010000151.1 GCA_903849835.1 uncultured Alphaproteobacteria bacterium | reverse complement strand
GTGGCACAGTGCCTAGAATCATGCATCGACAGGCTCAGCATGACATTTGAGGCGACTCTTCAAAAAAAATTTAAAAAAATGAAACGAATTCTTGTCACCGGCGGCGCCGGATTTCTCGGCTCATTTTTATGTGAAAAACTTTTAGCCACAGGCAACGAAGTCATCGCGCTCGACAATTATTTTTGCGGCAACAAAAAAAATATTGAGCATCTTTTTTCCAATCCACGCTTCGAAGCAATTCGTCACGACGTCACTCAGCCGATTCATTTGGAGGTCGATGAGATCTACAACTTCGCTTGCCCAGCCTCTCCAATCCACTATCAGCACAATCCCGTTCACACCACAAAAACTTGCGTGATGGGCGCGATCAACATGCTTGAACTCGCGCGCAACGTGAATGCAAAAATCATTCAAGCCTCCACATCAGAGGTTTACGGCGACCCTTTGGTTCACCCGCAAAATGAAGAATATTTTGGCAACGTAAACACCGTTGGCCCGCGCTCTTGTTACGATGAAGGCAAGCGCGTAGCAGAAACACTTTTCTTCGATTATCACCAGCAATATGGCGTTGAAATAAAAATTATTCGCATTTTCAACACCTACGGCCCGCGCATGTCGATCAATGACGGACGCGTTGTTTCAAATTTTATCGTTCAGGCTTTGAGAGGCGAAGACATCACGATTTACGGCAAGGGAGACCAAACTCGCTCATTTTGCTACGTCGATGATTTGGTCGAAGGCATCGTAAATTTTATGGATGAACCCAGCGCGAAAGGCCCGATCAACCTAGGAAATCCGCGCGAATTCACGATTTTGGAACTCGCAGAAAAAGTTCTGAAATTAACCAAATCAAAATCAAAAATTATTTTTTCTCCTCTGCCACAAAACGATCCGATGCAACGCCAACCCGTGATTGAGAAGGCGCAAAAGCTGATCGGATTTTCGCCGAAGATTGAACTTGAGTCTGGGTTGGAAAAGACGATCGAATATTTCCGCAAAATGTTGTAGGGGCGGGTCTTGTGCCCGCCCGCAACAAAATCAAACGTCAAGCGAAAGCGGGAGGGGACAAGCCCCTCCCCTACAATACAACAACATCTAAAATTTTAAAATGACCTCCATCTTCCCCATCCAAAAACTCCGCAACGCCTCCATCACCAACAACGCCGTAATCATCAGCAAAGGCAAAATCGTGAGAGATTCCTGCGTCGGCGAAAATTTTTACAAAAAATATCAAAGCCTAAAATTCCGCCTAAAATATTTTTTTCCAATTTTCACTTGTCCAAAAAAAGTTTACATTTTAGCAACCGATGAATGGTCGAAGAACTATTGCCACTGGCTGTGGGAAGCGCTTTCAAAATTAATCCTGCTTAAAAAAGAATCTCCAAATTCAATTCTGATTTTACAAAAATCTTACAGCAAAATTGACTTCGTAATGAAGTCTTTGGAGGCCTTCGGATTCAACAAGTCCAACATAAAATTCATTCCAAAAAAATCGCATTTGCGCGTAAAAAATCTTGCTTTCATTCAAGCAATCGGAATTCCATCTCGCGGATATTACGATTTTCTAAAATTCTCCGAAGTGGCGCAAACACTGATTTCACATCATCAAGAAAATTTAAAAATAAATTTCGGCGCCAGAATTTACATCAGCAGATCCGATCCAAAAAAAAACACCGCGCGCAAAGTTAACAATGAAAATGAATTGGTCGCGATGCTTGCGAAACAAGGCTTCAAAACGGTTTACATGGAAAATTTTTCCTTCCTCGATCAAATGTCGATCATGCATCACGCAGATTTTATCATCGCTCCGCATGGCGCTGGAATCACGAATGTCATGTTCGCACAAAAAAATTGTCATCTTTTCGAATTGATAAATCAGGATTGGAAAGACACTTGCTTCGCTGAAATGTGCTACAGAATGAACATCGATTACCACCGCGTTGAATGCGTTCAGCGCGGCAGCGGCACCTCTTACCTCGCCGACATCGATGTTGATGTTGAAGAGCTCGAAGAAAAATTAACAAAAATTTTACGCTAAAATGAAAATCACCGTCATCGGCAGCGGCTATGTTGGCCTCGTTTCCGGAATTTGTTTTGCTAAACTCGGACACGATGTCGTTTGCCTCGACAAAGATTCTACAAAAATTTCCAAATTAAATTCGGGCGTAATTCCAATTTTTGAACCCGGATTAAAAGAACTTTTGGACGAAGTTTCGACCGCAAAAAAAATTTCTTTTTCCACCGATTTGCGCGAAGGATTACAAGGTGCACAAGCAGTGTTCATCGCTGTCGGCACACCACAAGATTCTGACGGCAGCGCCGATCTTTCCTACGTTTTAGCCGCAGCAAAAGAGATCGCAGAACTTTCCGATTCAGCAAAATTAATCGTCACCAAATCCACCGTTCCTGCAGGCACGGGAGCGAAAATAAAAAAATTAATCGCGGCGACAAATCCGAAAATAAATTTCGCCGTTGCGTCAAATCCCGAATTCCTGCGCGAAGGCGCGGCGATTGATGATTTCATGAATCCTGACCGAATTGTCGTCGGCTGCGAAGATGAAAATTCGCGCAAAATTTTCGCCGAAATTTACCAAAAATTTTCGCCGCAAAAATTAATTTTTACCGACATCGTCACCGCAGAGCTCATCAAATACGCCGCCAATTCTTTCCTCGCCGCCAAAATTTCTTTCATCAATGAAATGGCCGATTTGTGTGAGATCGTCGGCGGCGACATCAAGCAGCTTTCTCACGCCATCGGCCTTGATTCTCGCATCGGCGAAAAATTTTTAAATCCCGGTCCGGGCTTCGGCGGCTCTTGCTTCCCCAAGGACATCATGGCCATCCTCAACATCGCCAAAGAAAATAATGTCGAGCTGTCTTTGATCGATTCCGTCGTCTCATCCAACAAGCACCGCCAAATAAAAATGGTCGAAAAAATTTGTTCCGTTTTCGGCGGAGAAATTTCCGACAAAAAAATCGCCCTGCTCGGCTTGGCGTTCAAAGCCAACACTGACGACATCCGCTATTCGCCAGCGATTACGATTGCAAAAAAATTACTCGAAAAAGGCGCCAAAATTTCCGCTCACGATTTCGAAGCAATTGAAAATTCACGCAAAGAATTGGCCGAGTTCAAAAATATTTCTTTTCACGAAGATGTTTACGAAGCGATGAAAGACGCTGATCTAATCGTGATTGCAACGGAATGGAAAAAATATCGTGAGTTGGATTTTTTAAAAAGTGGGACGAGGAAGATCGTAGATTTGCGGAATCTTTTTGATGCGAAGGAGATGCAAGAAAAGGGGTTTGAATATTTTTACGTGGGCGGGAAAACAGCCGCGGGACGGGGTTTGTAACCCCGTCCTCACGTTCAGTTCAAACTTTAAATCTTACACAAACTATGTGGAATGGGTTACAAACCACTACCGTCCCATCGTCCCCACTAGAACAACAAGGACTGGCGAGAATCATCTTCGCGTTCTTTGTAATCAAAGCCTGCGAAGAGTTGATTTATCTGGGTTCGTTCGAAAACATTCACACTCAAAACCTGTAGAATTT
>CAINKA010000150.1 GCA_903849835.1 uncultured Alphaproteobacteria bacterium | reverse complement strand
CAGTGCCAAGAATCATGCTTCGATCCTTCGACACAGGCTCAGGACAGGCGAGGCTCAGCATGACATCGGCATCGTGGAGAAATTAATTAATTTTTCGCCGCCAATCTTTTTAATCTCTCATCCCGCATCTTCGCAAAATCATCTCCAGCATGATATGACGAGCGGGTCAATGGACTTGATGACACCATCAAAAACCCTTTCGAATAGGCCATTTTTTTGTAGAGTTCGAACTCATCTGGATGGACGTAGCGATCAACAGGCGCATGGCGCAAGGTCGGTCGCAAATATTGGCCGATGGTCAAAAAATCGATGTCAGCACAGCGCATGTCATCCATCACTTGCAGCACTTGCTCCTTAGTCTCGCCTAGTCCCACCATCAATCCCGATTTCGTAAACATTGTCGGATCAATCTCTTTTACGCGTTTCAAAAGACTCAGCGAATGAAAATAGCGCGCACCGGGACGTATTGAGCCGTAAAGGCCGGGGACAGTTTCGATATTGTGATTAAAGACGTCAGGTTTGGCGGCGACAACTTTTTCCATCGCGCCGTTTTTGCGTAAAAAATCCGGAGTTAAAATTTCGATCGTAGTTTGTGGAGCCTTACGGCGCACGCTTTCGATGCATTTTATAAATTGATCGGCGCCACCATCAGCAAGATCGTCGCGATCAACCGAAGTGATGACGATGTGCTTAAGACCAGAAACTTTTGCAACATCACCAACATTTTCAGGCTCGTGCGGATTTACAGCGTCAGGCTTACCGGTTTCGATATTGCAAAAAGAGCAAGCTCGCGTGCAAACCGAGCCGAGAATCATCACTGTCGCATGCTTCTGCGACCAGCATTCGCCTATGTTGGGACATGATGCCTCTTCGCAAACCGTGTGTAATTTTTTTGAATTTAGCAGCTCCTTGGTTTCGTAGTAACCCTTGGAAACAGGCGCTTTAACGCGGATCCAATCTGGTTTGCGCTCCATTTTTTCTTTGGGAAAATTTATGGCAAAAGCTTTGGAATCCTTGTTGTCACGCTTGGCGATTTGTCCCGACTCGCGTTTTTCTTCTCTAGTTTCCATCTTTACTTCGTCTCCCCTGTATCCACGTATTTCGTGATGTCAGCGATGTTTGTGGAGTGATCTGCGAGGCGCTCAAAACTTTTCGCGATGAATAAAATATTTATGATTTTTTCGGCCTGCTCTTTGCTAAAACTATCGCCTTCTAAAATGCCGAAAAGGCCGCTGTAAATTTCATCGATCTCATCATCTCGCTTCAAAACTTCGTCAGCTTTTTGCGAATCTTGATCATTGAAAGCCGCAACAGAATCACGCACCATGCCCTTCGAGAGGCTCACCATTTCCAGCAATGATTTTCTGACATGAGAGTCGAAAGCTTGAGCGCCGATGCGGTGAATTTTTTTGATAATGCTCTTAGCCTGATCGCCGACTCTTTCCAAATTCGACGCCACTTTCAAAGCTGAGACAATATAGCGCAGATCAACAGCCATCGGCTGACGCATCGCAAGCATGGCAGTAATTTTTTTCTCCACCAAAAAATCGAGAGTGTTGATTTTGTAATCATGTGCCGTGATTTTTTCGAGATAATCATCGTGATTATGCTTGATCATTTCTGCGACCATATCGATCGAAGTTGAAACTAGATCCACCATCTCATCAAGCGTTCCGGCGATTGATTGTAGATCTTTGTCGTAGGATTTAACGGTATGTTCTTTGAGGGTCATAAATTTATGATTTAGGATTTAGGATTTAT
>CAINKA010000149.1 GCA_903849835.1 uncultured Alphaproteobacteria bacterium | reverse complement strand
GGTTATCGCGCTCACATCTTTCTTCAAAATCAAATTAAAAATTAAGGAGCTGGACAATTATGAACATTGAATTTTTTTCTTACTTTATCATGTCTCTAGCGTTGGTATTCGCGCTAGTGTCGATGTGGGTGATGTATGATCTTGACAGGGATGACAAAAAATCTCGTAAACCTAAAAAAGCTTAATTTAAAAAAATCATGACCATCGAAATCAAAGTTCCACCACTTGGCGAATCAGTTTCAGAAGCGGCGATTGCTAAGCTTCACAAAAAAGTTGGCGATGCAGTTAGGGCCGATGAATTAATCGTCGAGCTTGAAACCGACAAGGTTACGCTCGAAGTCAATGCGCCGGCGAATGGCGTCATTTCTGGCTTGAATGTGAAAGAGGGCGACAATGTTAAAGTCGGCGATTTGATCGCTTTGATGTCAGAAGGTGGCGTGGCGAATGTTACTCCGAAGGCAGTTGCTCCAGTGGTTCAAGCTGTGGTTCAAGCGGCAGCATCCGCGCCCGCTTCATTGCAACGCGATTCTCATCCACTGTCTCCAGCTCCAAAAAAATTGGCGGCAGAAAATAACATCGACACTGCAAAAATTTTAGGATCAGGAAAAGATGGGCGAGTAACGAAGGGAGATGTTTTGGAAGCTGTTTCTAACTGTCAGATGCAAAGCGTTTCGCCTATAGTTTCAGCCACTTGCGACAAGCCAATTGAGCGCGTGAGAATGTCAAAGCTCCGCCAAAAAATTGCTGAGCGTTTGAAAGAATCTCAAAATACTGCCGCAATTTTAACCACATTCAACGAAGTGGATATGGGCTCTGTAATGGCTTTACGTTCGGAATATAAAGACGCTTTCGAGAAAAAACACGGCGTGAAACTTGGCTTCATGTCTTTCTTCGTCAAAGCTTGCGTGACTGCGCTAAAAGAGATTCCAGCGGTGAATGCGGAAATTGACGGCACTGACATCATCTACAAAAATTTTTACGATATTGGAGTTGCGGTGGGATCTCCGCAAGGCTTGGTTGTTCCGGTTTTGCGCGAGGCTGATCGTTTAAATCTTGCCCAAGTTGAAAAAGGAATTGCCGAACTTGGCGTGAAAGCGCGTGACGGGAAATTGACGATTCCAGATTTAACTGGCGCAACTTTTACGATTTCAAATGGCGGGGTTTATGGTTCGCTAATGTCTACTCCAATCATCAATCCACCGCAATCCGCGATTTTGGGAATGCATAAAATTCAAGAGCGTCCGATGGTTGTTGGCGGGGAAATTAAAATTCGTCCGATGATGTATTTGGCGCTTTCTTACGATCACAGAATCATCGATGGAAAAGAAGCGGTAACTTTTTTGGTGAGGGTGAAGGAGTTGTTGGAAGATCCAAGAAGGCTTGTTTTGGATTTGTAATTTTACTCGGTAACGATTTCACAATTTCCGTTGGCAATGTAGGCATCAAGCCCAACGGTGGTGATTTCTTTGTAGCGATTGTCCCCTAAAATTCTGATCAGAGTTCCGATTGGCCCTTCGGTTTGAACGTTGAAAAATACACCGGTTTGTTTGAATTCAGCTGGAAAAGTTTCGCAATTTTTTCCCTCGCAACGTGTAATTGTTTTTTCCTTTTTATCTAAAATCACGAAAGCTTTGGTGCTTCTTTTTGTGCATTCATGTTTGGTGCAAATAAATCCGCTTTTCGGTTCGCATTTTAATTTTTCCCAAGCCTTTGCAGCTTTGAAATAAGTCTCTGCGTCAGAAAATAATTTTTGAAAATTGAGGGGCTGAAGTTTTTCTCTGTCATCTTTTTTCCCAGAAATTGAATCAACGATTTTTTCTTCAGTTACTGACTTGATTTGATTTTCTTTTGCGACTGCTTGAGAAAATGAAAAAGCTAAAATCGTAAAAAAAATTGCTGATCTGATTTTCATGAGAATTTATTTTTTTTGGGGAAATTTTTTAGATTTTTAGAAAAACAGTTAAGAAATTGCGATGCAAGAAAAAGTTAGATTTTGATTTGCTGCAAATGTTTGGTGCACCCGGGGGGATTCGAACCTCCAACCTTCTGATCCGTAGTCAGATACTCTATCCAGTTGAGCTACGGGTGCATTGCTCGTCGGCTTTTGAGCGCTGACGTCGTTACGCAGCGGGATTCTCGATCGGTCGTGTATGTTAAATACACTCCCTCCTCGAACCCTTGCGTGCCTAGTCAGCACTCAAAATCCTTAGAGCAATTTATAACTTAGTCTATGTCAGCTTTGCGCTTTTTTTCGTTCGCAACTTCTGCCGCTTTTTCTTCTTTCTTTTTGTGCTTCGCAACGCCGAGTTTTTCGCGAATTGAACTTTCTAATTCTGCGGCAATTTTCGGATTTTCTTTCAAATAGGCTTTGGTGTTTTCTTTGCCTTGGCCGATTTTAGCGCCTTTGTAAGCATACCACGAGCCAGATTTTTCGAGCACGTCATATTTCACCGCAAGCTCAATAACTTCGCCGACTCTAGAAATTCCTTCGCCGTAAATAATTTCGAACTCGGCAATTTTGAAAGGTGGAGCAACTTTATTTTTGACGACTTTGACTTTGGTTTCATTTCCTAAAACCTCTTCTTGATCCTTGATGGCAGTGCCGCGGCGGATGTCGAGACGAACTGAAGCGTAAAATTTTAAAGAATTTCCGCCCGAAGTTGTTTCTGGCGAGCCAAACATGACGCCGATTTTCATGCGAATTTGGTTGATGAAAATAATCGTCGAATTGCTTTTGGAGACAGTCGAAGTGAGTTTGCGCAAAGCTTTGCTCATCAAACGTGCTTGCAAGCCCATTTGATTGTCGCCCATTCCACCTTCAAGTTCAACTTGCGGAACCAAGGCTGCGACTGAGTCGATGACGATTAAGTCAACCGCTCCCGAACGAATTAGGGTGTCGGCAATTTCAAGCGCGGCCTCGCCATTGTCGGGTTGCGAGATGATTAATTCTTCCAAATTAATTCCGAGATTTTTGGCGTAAGCTGGATCGAAAGCGTGTTCAGCATCGATGAAAGCGGCAGCGAGTCCGGCCTTTTGCGCTTCGGCGATTGCGTGCAAAGTGAGCGTAGTTTTGCCTGAAGATTCTGGTCCGTAAATTTCGACGATTCTGCCGCGTGGATAGCCGCCAACACCGAGCGCGATGTCAAGAGAAAGAGATCCGCTTGGAATAACTTCGATGTCGAGAACAGGCTTGGAGCCATATTTCATCGCCGAGCCTTTACCGAATTGTTTGTCGATTTGTGAGAGTGCTGCTTCGAGAGCTTTTTTGCGGTCGTTCATAATTTCTCCTTTGGTTTTTTGGGTTAGTGGATTTGGTTTTGTGGTTAGTTTTTCAGCAATTTTAACATTGTTTCGCCAAGCGCTGCAGGGCTTTCTGCAACTGAGATGCCTGCCGATTTCATCGCGTCAATTTTTCCTTCCGCGCCGCCTTTGCCGCCGGAGATGATCGCGCCAGCATGTCCCATGCGACGTCCCGGAGGTGCGGTTCTGCCGGCGATGAAGCCTACAGTTGGTTTTTTGCGACCTTTTCTGGCTTCGAGTTTCAAAAATTCTGCAGCATCTTCTTCGTCACTGCCGCCAATTTCACCGATCATGATGATCGATTGCGTTTCGGGATCAGACAAAAATAAATCCAAACAATCGATGAAGCTTGTGCCGTTGACGGGATCGCCACCAATGCCGATACAAGTGGTTTGACCGAGGCCAGCTCTGGTTGTTTGATGCACTGCTTCGTAAGTTAAAGTGCCGGAACGCGAAACGATTCCTACTGTGCCGCGCTTGTGAATATGACCGGGCATGATACCGATTTTGCATTCGTCTGGCGTGATTATTCCCGGACAGTTTGGTCCGATGAGACGAGATTTTGAGCCGAGCAAAGCCTTTTTTACCCTCACCATGTCGAGCACGGGAATGCCTTCGGTGATGCAAACGATGAGTTCGATTTCAGCGTCGATCGCTTCCAGAATCGCGTCAGCAGCGAATGGGGGAGGGACATAAATTACGGAAGCATTGGCATCAGTTTTTCTACGAGCGTCGTAAACCGTGTCAAAAACTGGGAGGTTGAGATGTGTAGTTCCGCCTTTTCCGGGCGTAACTCCGCCAACCATTTTTGTTCCGTAAGCCGCCGCTTGCTCAGAGTGAAAAGTGCCTTGCGATCCGGTGAATCCTTGGCAAATGACTTTTGTGTTTTTGTTTACGAGTACTGACATTTTTGAATTTAATTTGAAATTTCTGCAGCCTTAACTGCTTTAACAATTTTTTCCGCAGCATCTGCCAAATCATTGGCCGGAATTACGGCGATGCCGGATTTAGCGAGAATTTCTTTGCCTAAATCGACGTTAGTTCCTTCGAGTCTCACGACCAAAGGCACGCTTAAATTTACTTCTTTCGCGGCTTCGATGATGCCGTTGGCGATGATGTCGCAACGCATGATGCCGCCGAAAATATTTACCAAAATTCCTTTCACATTCGGATCGGATAAAATGATTTTGAAAGCTGCCGTGACCTTCTCGCGCGTGGCTCCGCCGCCGACATCCAAAAAGTTTGCTGGAGATGAGCCGTAAAGTTGAATGATGTCCATTGTTGCCATTGCAAGGCCTGCACCGTTGACCATGCAACCGATTTTGCCGTCCATTTTTACGTAGTTGAGATCATATTTTGAGGCTTCGATTTCGAGTGGCTCTTCTTCGTCTAGATCGCGCAGTGACTTGATGTCGTCATGGCGATGCAAAGCGTTGTCGTCGAAATTAATTTTGGCGTCGAGTGCGATGATGTCGCCTTCCGCCGTTTCAACCAGTGGATTAATTTCGATTTGCGAAGCGTCGGTTTCGATGAAAGCTTGGTAGAGCGAGAAAATCAGCTTCGAGAATTTTTTTAGAGTTTCGCCTTTGAAGCCTAAAGCAAAGCCCAGCTTGCGCGCGTGGCATGCTTGAATTCCAGAAGCAACGTCAACTTTTACTGAGATTAATTTTTCTGGATGACTTTCGGCGACTTCTTCGATGTCAACGCCGCCTTCAGTTGAGGCCATGAAAACCACCGCCCTGCTTTTGCGATCAACAACAACGGAAAGATAATATTCTTTTTTGATGTTAGAGCCGGCTTCGATGTAGAGGCGTTTTACAACTTTTCCTTCAGGCCCAGTTTGGTTCGTGATCAGCGTCATGCCAAGCATTTGCGCAGCTTTGTCTTTTACTTCGTCGATTGATTTTACAACTTTAACGCCGCCAGCTTTTCCACGTCCACCAGCATGAATTTGAGCTTTGACGACAAAAACTTTATTACCTGCCGCTTCCAATGTTTTAGCGGCCTCAACTGCATCTGGAACTGAAAAAGCCGGATGACCTTCAGGCACCGCAACGCCGAATTTTTTCAACAGGCTTTTTGCCTGATATTCGTGAATGTTCATTTGAAATTTGATTTGGATGAGGAAGAAAAGGCGGCGGACAATAAATTTCGTTTTTAACTTGGCAAGTATGAAATCCGTTCTGATAACTAGGCAAAAAAACCAATCGCAAGAAATCGTGAAACTCTTTGAGAATCAAGGCTTCACGGCATTTGTCGAACCACTTTTTTTTGTAGAAAAAATCGACGTAAAAAAACAGATTTTTTCTGAGAAATTTTCTGCTGCAATTGTCACCAGCATCAATGCCTGTTCGGCTTTAAATGATTTTTCTTTTTCAAAAAATAAAAAAATTTTTGCGGTTGGGAAAAAAACTGCGGAAGAATTGCGTAAAAATGGATTTAAAAATATTGCAATTTCGCAAGAAAGTTCTGCCGCTTCTTTGATGAATTTAATCGTTAAGACTCATAAAAATAAACTCGATTCCATCCTTTATTTTCATGGCTCAATCATAAATTTAGATTTCGAAAAAGAGTTAAAAAGTTTTGGTTTTGAAGTGAGAAAAATTCTTTCTTACAAAACTCACGAGAGTGAGAGTTTTTCTTCAGAATTATTGGAATTTTCCCGTCAAAAAATTTTCGATCATGTTCTAATTTTTTCACAAAATAGCGCAAAAATTTTTGAGAAATTAGCGAGAAAAAACAATCTGCTTGAATATTTTAAAGCTTCGCAACTAGTGTGTTTGAGCGAGAAAATTCGCCGCGATGCAGAAAATTTCCAATTCCAAAATCCAATCACTTTCGATCAATTTTCAATTTTAAAAAATTTTTATGACTGAGATTTCCGATTCGCAAAATCCAGAAATCAAAAAAAATAAATCTGACAAAAAAAAGCAGTCTTTTTTAACAAAATTTGTCATCATTTTATCGCTGATTTTTTTTGGTTATTTGGGTTTTGAATATTGGCAGATTAAGCAAGCGCAGCAAGCAAACGCAAAGGTTGAAGCCGGAAAGCTAGACAATGTCGATAGCGAAATTTTTGATCTTTCGGACGAATATGGAAAGCCTCAAGATCACGATCAGAATCATCAAGATTTGCCAGACCTAACCGTCAATGAATTGAAGGAAAAAGGTGCGGAATTTATCTACCAAATGTTGCTGAAAAATCAGGTGCAGATCAATGATTTAAGAGATCAAATTCAGTTAATAAAAAGCGAAATTTTAAAATATAAAAATCAGGAAAAAATAGGTCGGATGATTTTTACCTATGTGGGATTAAGGCAGGAAGTTTATGCCGACGAGTCTTACGAAGAATCCCTAAAAAATTTCGAAATGCTCAGCGCTTTTGATGAAATTTTATCCGGCAGAGTTGTGAAATTAAAATCGCTATTGCCAGATTTTATCGATCAAAAATCTCTGATTAGAAATTTTTCCGATCTAATCCCAGAGCTGATCGCCAGCAAAACTTACAATCCAAATGCCGGAATTATTTCTAAGATTCGTCACAATATTTCGAAGCTAATCGTGGTGCGAAAAATTGATGAAATAAATTCCAAAGATGTTGATGGCATTATTGCCAAAACAGAAAAACTTTTACGCGAAGAAAATTATCAAGAGGCGATGGACTCGCTGTTGTCGCTGGATCAGAGTTATAATCAAATTTTGTCAGAATTTTTAAGCGATTTAAATGTGGCTGTCGAAGTTCAAAAAATTGATCGAGAAATTTTAAATTATCTAAAAAGTTTGAGCTAACTTATGATTGCTGTCATTTGGTTTTTATTTCTAACTTCCATCATCACAACCGCGCTAGTTTGGATGCTTGATCACAACGGAATCGTGGTCGTAAACTGGCTTGGCTACGAAGCGAAAACCGACATTTTAACGGCGATTTTACTCGCGATTTTTTTTACATTTTTCATTTCGGCCTGCTCCTACATTCTTGCGCGACTTCTCGCAATCAGATTTCCAAATCTTCTAAAATTATTTTTTAAACGAAATTACGTCAAACGCTTGGAGAAGCTGGTAAGTAGGCACCATCAGGCATTCGAATTGATGTCGCAATTGTCTCTTGCGCTTGAAGTTGGCGATAAAAAATCTGCTTTAGAGTTGCATAAAAAATTTTCCAAACTCATCAAGCACCCAATTCTAAATAATTTTTTTCTGGGAAAAATTTTCTTTCAGAACCAAGAATTTTCTAAGGCCGCAGAATTTTTTATAAAATTTGGCGAGAATAAACATGCGAAGATTTTGGTTCTAAAATCCAAGTTAAAATTGGCTTTGCAAAACCAAGATGATGTGACGGCGATTGCTTACGCAAAACAAATTTTGTCAGCTAAGCGTGACAGTTTTGATTCCGCAAAAACTCTGTTTACGCTTTACAAACGACGTGGCTTGTGGCAAGAGGCGAAAGGCTTGATAGCGGAATATGGTTCCGATCAATTTAAGGATGAATTACAGCAAAGAGATGTCGCGGTTATCAACTCCGCTTTGGCAATTGAAGCTTACCAACAAAAGAAATTTTTGCTCGCAATTAAACATGCAAAAATTGCGTTACGAGCTGAGGATAATTTTTTACCATCCCTTGAGATCCTGCTTAAATCATGGCTTCGACTAGGCTTGTCTTTCAAAACAATTTGGAAAATAAAAAGCCTGTGGCGCGACAATCCTCATTTAATTTTGGCGGAAATTTTTGACATGGCGAACCGAAAATCTTCTCCGCAAAATCGTGTCAAAGCGATGAAAAAACTTGCAGAATTGAACAATGATTCTGCCCTCGGAAAGCTTGCTACAGGCATCGTCGCCTTCAAAGTCGGGCAATATGAAATCGCAAAAGAATTTTTGCATTTATCGATCCTAAAAGAAAAAACAAATCGCGCTTACAAAGTTTTGGCCAATGTTGAAAAAGCTTTAAACAACGAAGAAGAATGCAAAAAAAATCTCGCGAAATCTCAAATGTTAACACGCGACGATCACTACAGCTGTAACTCTTGCAACCATGTCAGCTCCAAGTGGAGCGCAAAATGCAACTCTTGTGGATCTTACGATTCGTTGGAATGGAATTCATAAAATCATGACAAAAAATCTTTCTCAAATCATCGAAAATGCTTTCGAAAAACGTGCAGAAATTAATTTGGCAACTTCGGGAGAAGTGCGCGATGCGGTCAATGAAACTCTAGCCTCACTTGATTGCGGCGAAATCAGAATTTGTGAAAAAAAAGACGATGTTTGGCAAGTCAATCAATGGATAAAAAAAGCAATTTTGCTGTCATTTCGTTTGAACGATAATTTTTTGAGCAAGCAGAATTCTGTAAGCGGCGACGCGCTAACTTACTTCGATAAAGTTCCGCTAAAATTTTCAAATTGGAAAGATTCTGACTTCCGCAAAGCAGGCTTCCGAGTCTTGCCGGGAGCAGTCGTGCGCCATTCCGCTTTCATCGCAAAAAATGTAGTTTTACTTCCATCATTCGTAAATCTCGGCGCCTATGTCGATGAGGGTACGATGATCGACACTTGGGCAACAGTTGGCTCTTGCGCGCAGATCGGAAAAAATTGCCACATTTCTGGCGGAGCTGGAATTGGTGGGGTTTTGGAGCCTTTGCAAGCCAATCCCGTAATCATCGAAGATGACTGCTTCATTGGTGCGCGCAGTGAAATTGCTGAAGGTGTAATCGTCGAAAAAGGCTCGGTAATTTCGATGGGAGTTTACATCGGATCATCAACAAAAATTATCGATCGTGAAAGTGGAGAGATTTTTTACGGCCGCGTTCCAGCTTACTCAGTCGTGGTTCCGGGAAATGTCGCTTCTACAAAAACCGACAAAAATATTTCTCTCTACGCTGCGATAATCGTAAAAAAAGTCGACGAAAAAACTCGCTCAAAAACTTCGGTGAATGAATTATTGAGGAATTTGTAGGGACGGACTTCCCTAGTGTTGGCGGTGGCGTCAATAAATAAACCGCGACCAAAATACACAAATGTCATGCTGAGCCTGTCGAAGCATGTTTCAGGGCGGCTAATACCACGAATCATGCTTCGACAGGCTCAGCAGACATTTGTTGGTTTTCTTGCTGGACAGATTCTGTCTGTATTGGTCCGTGGGCGGACACGCAAATCCGTCCCCACAAAACATTAACTTTATTCAAATGTTCGATCCAAAACTCCTTACCCTCATCACCTTCATCACCATCAATCTTCTAATTCTTTTTATCGTTAAAACCCGCACCACCACAATCACCAGCATCATTATCGCTCACTTAATTTCGGTTCTTTTTTTCAGCATTTCGATTTCAAACTACAACTCTTTCAAAGAAATCGTGCTGGCTTTGATCATCTATTCGATGGTGATTTTATTCTTAATTTCGAATTACGGCGCGGTTTATTCGAGCGAGGATGAGAGTCCTAAAATCAAACATGCGTGGCGAAAATATTTTTCGATTTCAGTCTATTTTTTTATCTCTGCGATAATTTTTTCCTCAGTTTTTTTCATCGCAAAAAATGTTACAAAAATTTCTGACGCGATGCGCGAAAAAAAATTTTCGAAGCAAAATGAAATCATGGAAAACCCAATGATTTTGCCATCCCATCCAGTTCACATCGCAGTAAAAAGTTTTTATTTGGGAAAAAAATTCGAAGAGGAATGGTC
>CAINKA010000148.1 GCA_903849835.1 uncultured Alphaproteobacteria bacterium | reverse complement strand
TCGAAGCATCATTCGTGGCACAGTGCCCAGAATCATGCTTCGACAGGCTCAGCATGAAATCGAGCTCAACGTGACAGCGAGCTCAGCATGACATCCGACCTCATTTTTATTTTGTAGAACCCATTCGTAAACTTTTTTCAATCCCACTTCCAAAGAGGTTGTTGCTTTCCAGCCCAGTGAATTGATTTTTGAAACATCGAGACATTTGCGCGGAGCGCCGTCGGGCTTGGTTGGATCGAACTTTATTTCACCGCTAAAACCTACTGCTTTTTTTACCATTTCGGCGAGTTCTTTGATCGTAGCATCTTCTCCTGTGCCGATGTTTGTAAGTCCCGTGACCTCTTTGTTATTCATCACAAAAACACAAGCTTCGGCTAAATCATCAACGTAAAGCAGCTCGCGCTTAGGCGTGCCACTGCCCCAGACCTCAACAAATTTTTGTCCGGAAATTTTTGCTTCATGAAATTTACGCATCAAGGCCGGTAAAACATGCGAGCCCTTGAGGTCGAAATTGTCGTTAATGCCGTAAAGATTTGTCGGCATCAATGGCACAAAGTCGCAGCCATATTGGGTGCGATAGGCCTCGCACATTTTTACGCCAGCAATTTTGGCGATGGCGTAACCGTAATTTGTAGGTTCAAGCAAGCCGGTCAGCAAATGCTCTTCTTTGATCGGCTGCGGCGCCAGACGTGGGTAAATGCAGGAACTTCCCAAAAAAATTAAACGCTTCACGCCGTTCAAGTAAGAGCTGTGAATGACGTTATTTTGGATTTGTAAATTCTCGTAAGTGAAGGCGCCGAGCTGCGATCTGTTTGCTTCAATGCCACCAACTTTTGCGGCGGCGAGAAAAACAAATTCCGGCTTTTCTTTGCTAAAAAAATCACTCACCGCTTGCTGATTTAGCAAATCGAGTTCTTTGTGCGTCTTGGTAACGATGTTGCTGTAGCCTTGCTTCTCTAGCTCGCGCAGGATTGCTGATCCGACCATTCCACGATGTCCGGCGATAAAAATTTTTGAATTCTTTTCCACTAATTTACTCCGATTTCTTTGAGGAATGCTTTGTCCAAACTATCTTGCTGATGCTTGATTTTAAAGGCTTGCGGCGTTCCGGTGAAAACAATTTTTGCTTCATTCAACACTGCAATTTCGTCACAAATTTCATCCATGTCCGACAAAATATGCGAACTAAAAAAAACAGTTTTTCCGGAATTTTTGTAATCGATCAACTCACGCTTCAAAGCTATGCGAGCCTTGGGATCAAGACCACTCATCGGTTCATCCAAAATCACCAAATCAGCTTCGGATAAAAACACCGCCATCAATCCCAATTTTTGCGTCATGCCTTTGGAATATTTGGAAATTTTCTGCGACAACATTTCGAATCGTAAATCGAGATTGTCGCAGATTTGGCGCGCTTTTTCAGCATCGAATTTTTTTCCGTAAAAACCCAAAACAAATTTTAGAAATTCTTTTCCACTGGAGTGAATTGATGGCTGAAATTTTTCAGGCAGATAGCAAACGCGTCGACGCGCTTCTGGCAAGACTCGGGAAATTCCAAAAATTTCTATCTCGCCCTCGTCTTGATCGAGCAAATCGAGGATGATTTTGATCAAAGTAGTTTTGCCCTGCCCGTTAAGCCCGATGAATCCGAAAATTTCATTTTCTTTTACATCAAAGCTGACGGAGCTAAGAACGAAGCGGTTTGCGAAGGATTTGGAAATTTCAGAAAATTTTAGGGGAAGCATGGATTTTAGATTTTAGATTTGTGATTTTGTTAAACCATTTTACTCATCGCCAACAATGCAATTCCGTATCCATCAACTCCCAAGCCGGAAATCACCGCATCAACCACATCGCTCAAAAAAGAATTTTGGCGGAACTCTTCGCGTTTGAAAATGTTGGAAATATGGAGCTCGATTTTTGGTTTTTGGAAAATTTCTAGAGCATCGCGAATCGCAACTGAAGTGTGGGTGTAAGCTGCGGCATTGATGATTATTCCGTCAAAATTTTCTATTGCATCTTGGATAAAATCAACCAGCTCGCCCTCGTTATTTGATTGCCTCAACTCCACTTCAACTCCCAGCTCTTTTGCTAGCTCTCTGCAATCATTTTCAATTTTTTCTAGCGACACGTCTCCATAAATTTTTTTATCACGCTTGTGAAGCAAATTCAGGTTCGGTCCATTTAAAATTAAAATTCTTTTCTTCATTTTTTATTCTCCATTTCGATCTTCAAATAGAAAAAAATTGTGACTGGAATTGAAAAAGCATAAACCGTTCCGATCACAGCCAACGTGAACCAAGGCTGAACTAATAAACCGATTATGATCGATCCGAGAATCAGCAAAGTGAGGTAGGCAAACTCGTTACGAACCGGAATTTTTTTGATTGAAATTGTTGGCACGCGGCTTGCCATCAGCACTGCCAACGATCCAACATATGCGATCACATTCACTGGATCGGAATAAAATCCATCTCCAAATTGATAAGTTAAAACCATTGGAAGCATAGCCATGGCTGCTCCAACCGGCGCCGGAATTCCTTTAAAAAAATATTTTTCTAAAATTGGGCTCACTTCTTCGCGAGTTAAATCGACGTTAAACCGCGCCAATCTTATCGCTCCACAAACTGCAAAGAATAAAACCAAAGCCCAATCAAGACCTGCGAGATTTTCGTAAGAATTGACCCAAGAATAAATCACGAATCCTGGAGTTACGCCGAAATTTACGAAATCTACCAACGAATCAAGCTGCGCTCCAAAATCGCTCGATGAGTTGAGAAAGCGCGCCAATCTTCCATCCACGCCGTCCATGAAACCCGCCAAAAGAAGAAAGCCTGAAGCTAAAACAAAATTTCCTTCGAGGGAAAAACGGATTGATGACAGTGCGATGCAAAGGCTGGCCAATGTGACCAGGTTTGGAAGCAAGCGGAAAAGCGGAAAACATCCGCCCTCAGAATCCCTGATGCGTTGAATGATTTTTGGCATTTTTTGAATGTTTAATTTTTTGAAATTGCTTTGGATGAAAAGCAAAATTAGTTTTTGAGACGCACTCCAAAAAAGCAATCAAACATTTCCTTCCGCATCTTTAAGTTTTCTCCAAAAAATGAAAAATGAATTTACTCGACAGCTAGCAAATTGTGTTCGCTTTTTATCGATTGATGCTGTTGAACGCGCTAATTCAGGACATCCCGGAATGCCGATGGGAATGGCAGATGTTGCCACAATTCTCTTCACCGAATTTTTAAAATTTGACGCAAAAAATCCAAAATGGCTCGATCGTGATCGCTTCATTTTATCCGCCGGACATGGCTCGATGCTGATTTATTCTTTGCTTCATCTCACTGGTCACGACGACATCTCAATCGAAGATTTAAAAAATTTCCGCCAGCTCGGCGCGAAATGTGCGGGACATCCGGAATATGATCATCTCGCCGCGATTGAAACCACGACTGGCCCACTTGGGCAAGGTCTCGCAAATGCAGTTGGAATGGCCTTAGCAGAAAAATTACTCGCCGCAAGATTGGGTGAAAATGTGATCAATCACAAAACTTTTTGCTTGGCAGGAGATGGCTGTTTGATGGAGGGAATTTCTCAAGAAGCGATTTCCATCGCCGGCCATTTACAACTCAACAAACTCATTTTGCTTTGGGATAATAATTCGATTTCAATCGACGGGAAAACTTCGATCACCACTTCCGAAAACATGAAGCTGCGCTTTGAATCATGCGGCTGGAACGTGATTCAAATCGATGGCCATAATTTCGACGAGATCAAAAAATCTTTAGCTGAGGCGCAAAATTCTGACAGACCGACGATGATCGATTGCAAAACTACAATCGGCTTCGGATCGCCTAACAAAGCCAATTCCGAAAAAGCGCATGGCTCTCCACTTGGCGCAGAAGAAATAAAAAAAACTCGCGAGAGCTTGAATTGGCAATATGCGCCTTTTGAAATTCCTCAAGAGCTGAAAGAAAAATGGCTTGAAGCGGGAAAAAGATCGCAAAAAAGTTTCAAAGAATGGCAAGAAAAATTTGCTCAGCTTGATGAAAAGAAATCTGACGAAATCAACAGAATTTTAAACAAGGAATTACCCCAAGATTTCACCAAAAAAATTGCAGATTTTAAAGAAAAAATTTTTAGTGAGAAGTCAAAGCAGGCAACGCGCAAATCATCTCAAAATGCTCTCGAATTTTTAACCGCTGAATTGCCAGAATTAATCGGTGGATCTGCAGATTTAACCGAATCGGTTTTGACCAAAACTTCGCAAACAAAACCAATTTCCAAAAGTGATTTTTCTGGTCGCTACATCCATTACGGAGTGCGCGAACATGCTATGGGCGCAATCATGAATGGCCTAGCTCTGCATAATAATTTTATTCCTTACGGCGGAACTTTTTTGGTTTTTTCTGACTACATGAAACCCGCAATTCGCTTGGCAGCGCTGATGAAGCAGCAGGTGATTTACATCCTCACTCACGATTCGATTGGCCTTGGCGAAGATGGCCCAACTCACCAACCGATCGAGCATTTGGCAATGTTGCGAGGAATCCCCAACCTCAAGGTTTTTCGCCCCTGCGACACTTACGAAACCATCGATTGTTTTGAGCAGGCATTGTCGACAAAAAAATCTCCGTCAGCAATAATTTTAACTCGCCAAAATCTTCCTTTTTTAAGCGTTGAAAATAACAGCTCTTGCAAGTTTGGCGGCTATGTAATTTCGGCGGAAGATTTTGGGAGAAAGCTTGATGTTGTGATCATCGCAACAGGATCAGAAGTTTCGATTGCGGTTGAATCGAAGGAAAAGCTTCGCAGCGACGGAATCAATGTTCGCGTGGTTTCAATGCCATGTGTCGAACTTTTCGAAAAGCAAAGCGAAGAATATAAAAACCAAATTCTCGGCGAAAAAAATATTTTAAAAGTTGCGATTGAAGCTGGAATTTCTCAAGGCTGGCATCTCTTCATCGGACAAGATGGCATCTTCATCGGCATGAATGATTTTGGCGCTTCTGGTAAGGCTGAGGATTTGTTTAAACATTTCGGAATCACTGCTGATGAGACCTGCAAGCGAATTGTGGAGAGATTAAAAAACTAACAGCAGGGGAAGGAACATCCCCCCCCCAACCGACATCCGCCGATGTCATGCTGAGCCTGTCGAAGCATGATTCATGGCAAATGCACAGAACCATGCTTCGACAGGCTCAGCATGACATTGAAGACTAACTCACACAATCCATAAAATCATCCGCCATGTTGAGCAGCAAGGTTGAATAGCCTTTAAAATTTTCATCAGAATCACTTCCATAATTTTCAACTGAGCCAATTAAATCCAAAATCGAAAATTTTATTTTGTAATTTTGCGCCAATTTCATCGCTGAATTTTTTTCATCTTGAGCTTCCCCAAAAATACATTTGATCTGACGTTTTTTTGCCAATTGGTCAAGCTCACGAACATCGATAACTGCTAGTTCCACACCATGATCACGAGTCATGATCTTTAAAGGTTTTAATCCAAAATAATCTTCAAAATATTGATAGCCGTCGTGATAAAAAACGTAATCCGAATTTTTGATTT
>CAINKA010000147.1 GCA_903849835.1 uncultured Alphaproteobacteria bacterium | reverse complement strand
TGGATGATTAAAAAATTCACCAACATTATGGTGAAGAGGGTTGGGATGATTAGGAGGAAGCGTTTTAGGAAGTAGATTTGCATTTGGATTTGGAATACGTGCGTCATTCATCGACAATGTCATGCTGAGCCTCCTGAACCTGTCGAAGGACGAAGCGTGACAAGGTAACTGTGCCACGAATCATGCTTCGACAAGCTCAGCATGACATTGAAGGTGAATTTGTTTTACGGCTGCGATTGTGGTTAGAATTACGGTTTGTGATTTATTTCCATTCTCTCACCGGGGCGGGAGCATAGCTCCGCCCGCTTGAAACTTTTACGGCTGCGATTGTGGTTAGAATTACGGTTTGTGATTTATTTCCATTCTCTCACCGGGGCGGGAGCATAGCTCCGCCCGCTTGAAACTAAAAACAGCCGTTAAGGCTGTTTTTACGGCTGCGCCGTCGTTTCAAGCCCAATCAGGGTCCGTCGCGCCTTCGCCTGCTGGAGTTGGAACTTCGAATTCAAATCCGGTGATGATGTCGATGATGTAGAGACGTGGGATTGAGTCTTGTCCGTAGGAACCTTTTTTCTTCGAGTAAATCAAATAGCGACCATTGGGTGACCACTTCGCGCCCTCAGCCGAATAAGCACTGACCAATAATTTTTCGCCATTTCCATTCGGCGTCATGACTCCGATAAAAAATTGTCCGCCTTTTATTTTTGTGAAGGCAATTAATTTTCCGTCGGGTGACCAAACTGGCTTGGAATAAGATCCAACTCCGGCGCTAATTTTTTTCACTGACGAACCCATTTCATCCATCAAATAAATTTGCTGACCAGAATCGCGGTCGGAAGAAAATGCGATTGATTTTCCGTCGGGAGAATATGAGGCCGTAGTGTCAATCGATGGACTCTTCGTCAATCTTTTCGCAACATTTGTGGCGATATTCAATTCGTAAATGTCGCTATTTCCGTCGGAAATTGCCGAAATTAAAATCAGATTTTGATCTCTGGGATTGATGCTGGCGGCGAATGTTGTTCCGCGAAATCCGCCGATTTTTTTGCTACGCAAATTTTTTAAATCCAACGCAAAAATTTGTGGACGATTTTCGAAGTAGCGCAGATAAAAAATTTCATCAGGTTTTTTAGAAAAAATTGGAGTCAAAACCAACTCACGACCGTCGGTTAAAACACGGCGATTTTCGCCGTCAAAATCCATCAAATTAATTTTTTTAATTCTTTTTCCAGCAGATCCCGACTCAGATGCATAAAGGATTTGCGACGTAAAATGTCCGACCTTCTCACCGCTAATAACTTTAAAAATTTCATTCGAAATTATATTGGCCATTTTGCGATAATTATCTTTCGAAGAGGTGTAAAATTTTCCGAATAATTGTCGCTGATCGAGCACATCCCACATCCTGATCCGTACTTCTAAATTGCCGGTCTGATCGTAATTAAATTGGCCGATTACTATCGCGCCAGTTCCAGTTTTTTCATATTTTTCAAAATTCGGAATTGACTCAACGGTGAGATTTTGCTGCACCAAATTTTCATTCAAGGAACCGCTGATGACGTGGTTTGGCATCACAATTTCCATCTGACCACTTTGCTTTACAATTTCAAAAAGATCGGTGGTTTTTAAATTTTTTCTGATGCGTTCGAGAATTTCAAAAGCATCACTTTTTAAACGCGGATCAGCATAATCAAAACCAAAAAATAAAATTTTTGTTTTCGGGATTTCTTCATTTTTAACTGAAAATGAAACTGTTGCGAATGCCTGATTTGTCAGGGCTGATAACAAAATAGAAAAAAGAAAAATTTTATAAATTTTCATTATTTAAAGCGTTTCAATGACGATGTTATTGTTGGTGTAGACACACAGATCTGCAGCGATTTTCATTGATCTTTGGACGATTCTTTCTGCGGATAAATTTTCGATTGAAGACAAGGCTCGCGCAGCTGCGATAGCATAATTTCCTCCCGATCCGATTCCCGCAATTCCATCTTCCGGCTCAATCACATCGCCATTCCCCGTTAAAACTAAAGAAATGTTTTTATCGACTACGATCATCATGGCTTCCAAACGACGAAGATATTTATCTGTTCTCCAATCCTTCGCCAACTCAACGCAGGCGCGCATTAGCTGATTTGGATATTGGTCGAGTTTTGTTTCCAATCTTTCAAACAAAGTAAATGCATCGGCCGTGGCGCCAGCAAAACCGCCGATGATCGTGCCATCACCAAGTTTTCTAATTTTTTTTGCATTTGATTTTAACACCGTCGAACCGAATGAAACTTGCCCATCTCCCGCAATTGCAACTTTGCCATTTTTTCGCACCGAAAGAATTGTTGTGCCGTAAATTTTTGACGCATCTTTGTGATCAAACATAAATAAATTTTAGATTTTAGATTTAGGATTTTAGATTTGACGGAAAGCTAAATCTTAAATCCTAAATCTTAAATCCTAAATTCACGAAGGTGCAAAAATCTTACAAAAATCTTGCGATAATTTTTTTCTTGGGAATTTCTTCGGGACTTCCGATTGCGCTTGTGCTATCAACGCTCAAAGCCCTTCTTCTTGAAAAAGGTTTTGATTTAAAAACCATCGGATTTTTTTCTCTCGTCAGCTTGCCCTACACTCTAAAATTTTTATTCGCGCCGATCATTGATTCTTGCAGAATTCCATTCCTCACAAAATTTTTTGGCCAAAGAAAATCTTGGATAATTTTAACGCAATTATTTTTGGTGATTTTTATTTCATTTTTAGGAATCGCCGGAATCACCGCCAATCTAAGCTCGATCGCTGTTTTTGCTTTTCTAGTCGCCTTCGCTTCTGCCAGCCAAGATATCGTGATTGATGGCTATCGCATTGAATTAATCGAAAAAGAAAATCAGGGAATTGCTGCAAGTTTTTACGTTTACGGCTATCGCATTGGCATGTTAATCTCAGGCGCTGGAGCCTTGGCATTAGCGGAGATAATGAGTTGGGACGCAGTTTATTTCATCATGTCGGGCTTCATGTTTTCATTCATTACTTTCGCAATTTTTGCCGATGAAACGCGAAAAAATTTTCGACCGAAGCATCATGATTTTATTTCCTGGTTTAAAAATTCTGTCATCGAGCCGATGTCGGATTTTACGCGCCATTCTCGTTGGTATTTCATTCTCGCTTTCATAGTTTTTTTTAAACTCGGAGATTCTTTCGCTGGCAATCTAACCTTGCCATTCCTGCTTGAAATCGGTTTCAGCAAAATTGAAATCGCGAGCATCGTAAAAACTTTTGGACTTTTTGCGACACTGTTCGGAGTTTTTATCGGAGGAATTTTAGTAAAAAAAATCGGCATAATTAAAAGCCTTTGGATCGCAGGATTTGCGCAGATGTTTTCAAATTTAGCTTTTTCTTATTTATCCGAAATTGGCTATGACACTCACCTGCTTTATTTCGTAATTTTTGCTGAAAATTTTAGCGGCGGAATTGGTGATTCAGTTTTCGTCGCTTACTTGAGCAGCCTTTGCAGCATCGCTTTTAGCGCGACGCAATATGCGCTTTTGGTTTCTTGCGCAACATTGGCGCGAAGCCTTCTGGCGTCAAGCGCCGGAGTCGTTGCTCAAACAATCGGTTGGTATAATTTTTTTATCTTCTCAACTTTTTTAGCAGCACCGGGATTGGTTTTTTTATTTTGGTTGACGGCAAAAAAAATTCACAAAACTTAGAGCCTGTATTCAAATTCAGCGTGCCTCGATTTTTTGGAAATTTTTAGCGATTTTTGCGTAAAATTTTTTGCAATATCGGGAATATTACGAAAAATTTTACGCAAAAAAGAGCAAAAATTTACGGAAAAGCGAGGTGCGATGAATTTGAATACGGGCTCTAGACACTCTTTGCCTTTACTTTCTTGCTTACAAAAATAATTTCAAACGCCTTCAAAAAATTTGTGATTTTTAAAAAATAATGCGCCTTTCTACACTCAAGCCAGCAAAGGAAAAAGTTACAAAATATGAAGTTTCTGCGGCGCATTTTATTCCCTACAAATGCCATTGGAATTCTGACACAATTTTAACCTACAAAGAAGAGCTGGTTCGGGTCATAAAAATTAAAGGCTTTGCATTTGAAACCGCTGATGATGCCGATGTTGATCTTAAAAAAAATGCTAGAAACAACTTGCTGAAGGGCATGTCCTCCGGAAATTTTTCGCTTTATTTTCACACAATTCGTCGCAAAGAAAAAAGTTTTCCTGATGGCGAAATGCCCGACAAATTTTCCGACGACCTCAACAAGCAGTGGGGCGGAAAACATTCCGGCGCAAAAAGTTTCGTCAACGAGCATTATTTCACTTTGGTGCGAGGCCAAGATTCAAGCGGTGCGGCGGCGCTTGAATCTCTCGCAAAAAAACTTCAACACAAAACCGATAAATCATCTTGGGAAAATTACATGCGCGAAGCTTTCGACGAGATCGAAGAAATGACGGAACGCGTTTTAAACGGTTACGGAAATTATGGCGCAACCGTGCTTGGCTTGGCTGAAAGTGAAGATGGAGTTACGTCAGAAATTTTAGAATTTCTTTCGCGCCTCGTAAATTGCGGCTATTCGCAACCAATGACAATTCCACTCGGTGAAATTTCCCATCACTTACCGATTAGCCGACTTTATTTCGGGAATAAATCGATCGAAGCACATCATCCCGGTGGCGTGAAATATGCAGGAACCGTCTCGGTCAAAGAATATCGCCCATCCACACATGCCGGCGTTTTTGACGGCTTCATGCAGATGCCTTTTGAGCTAATTATTTCGCAATCATTTTCCTTCATCAATCGCATGATCGCGATTAGTTCAATGCAATTGCAACAACGCCGACTCGTGCAATCAGAGGACGTAGCGGTTTCACAAATTCAAGAAATCGATCAAGCTCTCGACTCTGCGATGAGCGGCGAATTCGGTTTCGGCAATCATCACCTCACGGTTTTATGCATCGAGGATAGCGTAAAATCTTTGGAAAGTGCTTTGTCTTTAGCGGTGGTTGAGCTTTCAAATTCAGGCATCACGGCTGTTCGCGAAAAAATGAATCTCGAACCGTCTTACTGGGCGCAACTTCCATGCAATGTTGATTACATGGCGCGCCGCAGCGTTGTTAACACTTTCAACATCGCGGCCTTCGCCTCATTTCACAATTACCCTTCGGGCAAGAGAAAGAAAAACCATTGGGGCGACGCCGTCACAGTTCTCAGCACGGTTTCCGGAACTCCGTTTTTTTTCAGCTTTCACGTGCGAGATGTCGGACATAGCATGATCATTGGTCCGACAGGTGCTGGTAAAACTGTGTTGTTAAATTTTTTATGCGCTCAAGCCCAAAAATTTAATGGCAGATTATTTTTCTTCGACAAAGACCGAGGCGCTGAAATCTTCATCCGAGCCATTCGCGGCCGCTACATGATTCCAACCGCAGCCTCAGCTTCGGGCTTCAATCCATTTCAACTTGAAGATACGAGCGAGAACAGATCCTTCCTGATTGATTTTTTGAAAGCCTTGGTTTCAAACGGAGATGTGCCATTACCAGCTCACGAAGTTGAACGCGTTAACGAAGCGGTGAGCGGAAATTATAAACTTCCAAAAGCGCAAAGAAGATTACGCAACATCGCGCCATTCATGGGTTTGAGCGGCCCAGGAACTCTCGCTGGTCGTCTTGCAATGTGGCATTCGGGAGGATCTCACGCTAAACTTTTCGACAATGAGGAAGACGTAATCGACTTCACTTCAGCGCGCAGTTTCGGAATTGAAATGGCTCATATTTTGCAAGACAAAGCATGCATCGGGCCAGTGCTGCTTTACCTTTTTCATCGCATTCAATGCTCACTCGACGGCTCTCCAACGATGATTATTTTGGACGAGGCTTGGGCATTGATCGGCAATCCGGTTTTCGCGCCAAAAATTAAAGATTGGCTGAAAGTTTTAAGAAAACTCAACACCTTCGTAGTCTTCGCGACGCAGTCAGTTGAAGACGCGGCGAAGAGCAGCATCTCTGACACTCTCGTTCAGCAAACCTCCACGCAAATTTTTCTTCCAAATCTGAAAGCCTCGATTCTCTATCGCGAAGTTTTCATGCTCTCGGAACGCGAATTTAATTTAGTGAAAACGACAGACCCTTCGACCAGATTCTTTCTAGTCAAACAGGATAATGACGGTGTCATCGCGAGGATTGATTTGAGCGGAATGGATGAGCTAATCAGAGTTTTATCCGGCCGCATTGATACGATACTTTTGCTTGATCAAATCATCGAAGAGGTTGGCGATGATCCAGATGATTGGCTTCCGATTTATTACGAACGCTCCGCTCCGAAAAAATAAATGCTCGTGCAAACTTTTCTGAAAAAAAAATTTAAAACATTTTCTCGCTCGCTGCTTTTTGCTGCTTTTTTTTTCGCATCAATTCTCACAACAAAAAATTCTTACGCTGATTTGGATTATGGGGTTGGGAGGATTAGGACATGCAATGCAACAACTGGAGATGTTGAAACGTTAGATTTTAATCCAACAAGCGGAGGTAAGGATGTGCTATTCGACATGAGCAATCCGGTATGCATCACGGTTGTAGCAACATCCTACGCCACTACTAAAGGCGCGATCGCTGCGATGAATTGGAAATGCGGCACAGGAAGTAAAGTTCCGAGGCTAACGCCATCGCCGATATTGGATGCTAAAGACCTCATCAGAGCAGGAAAAGCTGCTAGAACCGATAATGTTTGTCTTGGATTTGTAGGCACAGCAGCTGCCTCTCTTGCATCTTCATTGGTAGAACTTGGCTCAATTTACGGAGCTGCATCACGCACCTTCGCCAATTCTAGAATTTGTGGAGCTGACTGGGTAATGCCAGATCCAAAAAACCAAACGAATAGCCTGCCATATCACAAGCAAGTGGTAAAATTAGCGGTAGAAAAATATGCCAGAGAGGATGTTTCAAAGCTTAGCTTAGCTGCAAATGACACGGCCTATAACGAGTGGTATTACGGCGGGATTGAAGTTGAGGATAACCCTAGTGAGGGCAATGCTTGTGAAGATGTGACAAAAAAAGCTGAAGCTCCGTATCCGAAACAAAAATATTACCTCAAGGGCGTGGAATCCGGTAATTATAATTGCAAAAAATACGACTTGCATAACGGAGAAAATGATCCGCTAACAAACGCGGCTCTTTCCGAAGACAGAGCACTAAAATTTAAAGAGGCCTACAATTGCTGCATCTCGAGAAGTAGGGAATATGTTTGTGTTGAATTTAAAGAAGGAGGAACTCCAAAGCGCAAATTCTGCAGAGCAGGAACCAAGTGCAACATCGTCAGCTACGGCTTAAACATTACATTCACAGCGAAATCGCTAGATGAAGGCAGATTAATTTGCGCAGAAACTTACAGCCTATGTCCTTATAATTTTTCGATTGGAGGTGGAACGGAATATTGCGATTATTACCAAGATGGAAAATGGAACGGCGGCGATAAATGGAGCGAAGGATATTGGACGATGATCACTCAGGCAGACATCGTAGATGGGTTGAAAAACCAAACCTGCAATCTTAAAAGCGATATAAGAAATGCCAATTGCACCTACAACGATCTAGCCGGCAAATGCAGAAATTATTGCCAATATCTGCGACACTGCACAAAATCTTCAGAGCCCTCCTTCAAATATATCAGCAACATCTCCTCCCCTTATTTTGCCATGGCCTGCCTGAATTTTATTGGAGATTCACAAAACAAAACTGCACTTGGTGGCGGATTTATACTTGGCAGCCAAAAACATTTTAGCGCACCAATCGCTCAATGCATAAAAGAAACTTTGGAAAATGTTTTTTATAATCGAGCCGGACATAGCGATTGTGCAAACTACAAAGAACAACAATCCGCTGATGGCCTATGCTCTAGCAACACTTACGTCACCGATGAATCTAGCGGCCTTCCTCACAAAAAAGGTGAACGAGTAAAAAAAGTATCATTTTTTACAACGATACAAGACGCGATGCAGAACATAGTAAAAATGGTTTTGACATTATCCGTCATGTTTTACGGCATGAATATTTTGATCGGAAAAAATGACATCAGACAGAAAAAAGATATTTTGGTTTACATCGTAAAAATTGCTCTCGTCCTTTATTTCTCAACTGGCAACGCTTGGCAAGGGATGTTCTTCAACGGTATTTACGGAGCCTCATCCGAATTATCTCGAATGGTTTTTAAAATTCAGGTCAATGACCAGGATGCTTATCGCGACGGATGTCAATTCGGAGATCTGACCGATAAAGATGGAATTACAACCGCAGCAGCAATAGATAAAAAATATCCGCCGGGAAAAGAATATTTGGCGATGTGGGATACGCTTGACTGCAAGATTGCGCGCTATCTCGGATTTGGTCCCGAAGTCTCTGCCGCAAATATCGCGAGTCTCATTTTAGCCGGATTTTTGACCGGCCCGATCGGAATTTATTTTGCGCTATCGGTAATGTTTTTTGGATTTTTCTTCATAGTCGCAACGATACGTGCATTGCATATTTTTCTGTCCTCATGCATATCGATCATTATTTTCGTCTTCATTTCTCCGATAATAATTCCGACACTTTTATTCGAAAAAACAAAAAATATTTTTAACGGATGGCTATCAAATTTAATCGGGTTTTGTCTGCAGCCAATGCTGCTTTTCGCCTATATTGCAATTTTTGTTATGGTTTTGGACAAAACCGTAATTGGCAGCGCAACCTTTAGTGGAGCACCCCCATCAAGAACAATCTCTTGCTCAAAAACATGTATAAACAGCGATGGCACTGTCGATCCTTATGTCGATGGAAACAAACCAGCTTGCAACAAACCGGGTCAGACGGAAGTTGATCCAATGCTTGATAGCGTTGCTTGCTTGATAAGAATTGACAGTTTCGGAAAATTTCCGGGCTTAGAAGTAATTGGCTTATCTATTCCGATTTTAATAAATATTTTTGATCACAACGCCAAAGAAAAAGTTCTCACACTTTTAAAAGCTGCCTTGGTAATGTTTTTGCTGTGCAAATTCATGGATGAAATTCCGGATATGACCAAAACATTAATCGGAAGTGGTAGTCCAACTGGACCAGACTTAGCCTCCAAAGGCATGTTTGACGCAGTCAAAAAAGCTGCGAGAACAGCTCAGAAACGCGCTGTTGGTGCAGCTAAAAAACTTGGGGCACCGGCTGCACGAGCCGGAGTAAGTGCCGCAAGAAAAATGATGAGTAGAGGAAAATCTGCTGAGAAAGATGATGAGGGTGGAAGTCCTCGTGGCAATCACTCTGGATCTTCTGGCGGAGGCGCTAATAT
Source organism: uncultured Alphaproteobacteria bacterium (assembly GCA_903849835.1). GTDB lineage: Bacteria > Pseudomonadota > Alphaproteobacteria > Rickettsiales > UBA1997 > UBA2645. The sequence goes on along the minus strand of CAINKA010000147.1, from coordinate 5,200 downwards.
CATCGGATCTTCTGGCGGAGGCGCTAATATCATCGGATCTTCTGGCGGAGGCGCTAATAGCAGCGGATCTAGCCCTAAACCATAAAACAAGCAGCTGCCATAGCTCAGCGGTAGAGCACTTCATTGGTAATGAAGAGGTCGCGGGTTCGATTCCCGCTGGCAGCACCAGCCTTCGTCTCGCGGGCTTCGGCTGGTAGGACAGTCGTTTTGTTTCTACAGACGGACACGTGGGTCACCTCTACATTTTTACAACTTCACCTGTCATTGTAGGTCACAGCTTTCCCACCACGCACCAAAATCAACTTTTCGCCCCACAAAGTTTTGTAAGAATAAATTTGATCGCCTCGCGAATAATAAAGGCTGAAAAGTTTTTGGATTTCTTCCTCCGTCACATTTTTTGCCAACACAGTTCCGAAAGCGTTGTAGTAAAATTCCGCGTCACTTCTGTCACGCTCACTGGGCATCGAAACGATGTTCCCACCAAAAAAACTTCCAGTTCCAACGCAAGAGTTGAAGGAGAAGCAAAGCAAAATTATAAAAAATTTTTTCATTTTAATTTTTGGTTCCAACGTGAATTGCAGCAGCGCCGAAAGATAAATTTTTGTAGGAAACATTTTTAAATCCCGCCGTCTCAATCATTTTTTTAAACTCATTTTGCGGCGGAAATTTGCGGATTGATTCAACGAGATATTGGTAGGAAGCGCGATCATTCAAAATCACTTCACCAATTTTTGGAATTATTTTGAACGAGTAAGCGTCGTAAATTTTTTGCAAAAAATAATCATTCACTTTTGAAAATTCTAAGCAGATGAATTTTCCATTTGGCTTCAAAACGCGATAGGCTTCTGATAGCGCCAAATCTATGTTGGTGAAGTTTCTAATTCCAAAAGCAATCGTAAAAAAATCAAAAGTTTCATCGGCAAAACAAAGTTTTTCTCCGTCGCAACAAGTAAATTTTAAATCAGAAAAAAGATTCAGATCAACCGCCCTCGCCTTACCAACATCAAGCATTTCTTGATTAATATCGACCACATCAATCAAAAAATTTTGTCCATCTGCCCGAAATTTTTTCGCAATCCGGAAAGCCACATCCCCCGTCCCCCCAGCAAGATCAATCACCCGACTGATCACTGTTGATTGACGACTGACGGCTATTTCCTCCACCATTTTATTTTTCCAAACCCGATGAATCCCACCACTCATCAAGTCATTCATCAGATCATATTTTTTCGCCACGCCGGAAAAGATTTCTTTGACAAGACCAGCCTTTTCCTCACGATCTACCTGCTTAAATCCAAAATGTGTTTGATTAGAATTCATGTTAAAAACTTCCGATTTCGATTTTTATTTGCCGCCAGAATTAATTGCGCAGACACCATTTTTTCCCAAAGAAAAAACCAAAATGCTAATTTGCAAAGACGGCGCGATTCTTGATTCGCAAGTAATCAAGCTCCCAGATTTTTTGCAAGAAGGAGATGTCTTAGTTTTCAACGATGCTCGCGTGATCAAGGCGAAATTGTCGGGAGAAATTTTAAGAAATTCGGCACGATTGGATTTCAATTTAGATCAAGAGAATCAAGGCCTATGGCGGGCTTTATGTCGTCCGGCAAAAAAAGTAAAAATTGGTGATGAAATAAAAATTGCCGCAGATTTTTTCGCGCAAGTTTTAGAAAAAACTGATGATGGATTTATCAAAATTAAATTTGATTGCGATGGAGAAGAATTGTTGGCGAAGTTGGAGAAATATGGGGCGGTGCCGCTTCCGCCTTACATCAAAAGGGAAGTGTTAGGCGAGGATGATCAGGAAAATTACCAAACAATTTACGCTGCGAATGGGACTGCGGTTGCGGCGCCGACGGCGGGTTTACATTTCAATGAAAAAATTTTTGCGGCGCTGGATGCAAAAAAAATCGAGAAAGTTTTCGTCACGCTCAATGTCGGCGCCGGCACGTTTTTACCGGTGCGAAGCGAGTTGTTGAAAGATCACAACATGCACTCGGAATTTTTTTCGATCTCAAAATCTGCGGCAGAAAAAATTAATTCCGCAAAAAAATCTGGCAAAAGAATTGTCGCGATTGGAACAACTTCGCTGCGAGTTTTGGAATCTGCCACAGATGAAAATGGCCACATTAAATCAATGTCCGACCACACAAAAATTTTTATCCACCCGCCTTACAAATTTAAAATCGCCGATATTTTGCTGACAAATTTTCACCTTCCAAAATCAACTTTATTCATGTTGATCTCTGCCTTTATCGGAAAAGAAAAAGCCTTTGAGCTTTACAACCACGCCATCTCACAAAATTACCGTTTTTATTCTTACGGTGATTCTTCGCTACTTTTTAAATCGTAAAACGACCCGAAGATTTTAATTATTGCGACTGAACTCGAATCAAAGAACTAACGCCAACGGGAGGATTTGTGAGCAAATATTTGTCGCGTGATGCAGATAAAATTTTATCCATTTTCTGGGTTTTGCCGCCTATGTCGGGAGCGTCACTAGTCACAATCTCAAAACCATTTTGATCGATGTAAAATTGGACATAGTTGTAAGTTGTAGAATCTGCCATGCTCGGCAAATTTATTTCTTTGAACTGAAATTCTTTTTTTACCCTTTCGCCGCTAGCATTATTCCACGACATCGAAACTAGACCAAAAAAATCAGAATTTTTTTTGAGGTAAAAAGACTGGCTTTGACTTTTTCCCGGTTCCAACAATGGCAAACTCAACACATTTTTTTGAACCCAATTGCATTGAATATTGTTGATTGGCTCTGGGCTGATATTGCTAAAATAAATCACCGGACTTTCGCGCAATTTTCCCATGCTGCAGGCGGATAGAAACAGCGTTAGCAAAAATAAGAATTTCATTTTAGTAGGAATATAAAACCGAATTCGGAACTGATCTGTCTTTTTCTGGCTTCACTGTGATCAAAGCATTGTCCAAATTTTTTGGATTATGTTCGGAATAATTCGCACCGTAAACTTTCATCAGCCCGTCCATCTTGCGGGTTTTGCCGCTTAAATCCACGATGTCGCTGGTAATAATTTCAGCATCATGCTGATCAAAATAAATTTGAACGTAGCTGTAAGTTGTTGAGTCAAAAAAATTTGGGAGATGCTCTTTTCTTAAAACAAAATTTTTTTCTATCGCTTCACCTTCGGAATTATTCCAAGAAATATTCACCGATCCGAAAAAATCTTGCTCGCCACCGATGTTAAAAGATTGACTACGACTCACTCCGGGAGCGAGTGATGGCAAGGCTAAAACATTTTGTCCAACCCAAGAGCATTTGATGTCAGTGATTGGTTTTGGACTGACATTGCTAAAATAAACCGAAGGACTTTCTCTTCCGATCAAAGAAGTTGAGCATGCGGCAAAAAATAAATTCAGAAAAATTATGAGAAATTTATTTTTCATTCTGAGCCTTAAAAATCTCACGAGTTTTAATCACTTTTGCAAAACGTGAAAAGGAAAAAATATAGCTGTAAACCAAGCCATCAAAGCCGTAGATGAAGTATCGTCGCAGAAAATATGCTTTTAAAAAAGCGAATGTTGGAGTGAGAAAAACTTTTAGAATCGACGGAGATTTTCCTTTTTTAAAACTATCCTCCGCTTGCATTTGCGAGTAAGAATTAATTTTTTCAATCCAGTGCGAAAATGATCGGAAAGATTGGTGATAAATTATGTTTTTTAGCTGACCGATTTTTCCCTTGTCATCCTGAGCTTGTCGAAGGACAACCGAGTCATGCACCGAGCTGTTGTTAAACCCCGCAAAATCTTTGTTGTAGAGGCGAAATTGATTGTAAAAATAAGCGAATTTTTTTGGTTTTTTTTCGAAACGAAATTTATTCACGATCTTCACGCGAAATCCGTAAAAATTTTCGTGAGCTTTTTGCAGAAAAATTTTTTCAATTTCATCGCATAATTCTGGCGACACTTCTTCGTCGGCATCGATGTTTAAAATCCATTTATTTCTGCATTGATTTTCACCAAAGATTTTTTGTAAACCATAACCTTGCCATTTGTTAAACATCACCTTCGCACCCGCTTTGGCAGCCACTTCGCAAGTGTCATCTTCACTTCCAGAATCGATCACCAAAATTTCGTCGGCAATTTCTTTTACCGCGTTAATTACACCAACAATTCTGTCCGCTTCATTCTTGGTGATGATGAAAACCGAGAGAGGAATTTTCATAAATTTTTTGAGACGATCTTGATTTATTGACAGGAAAAAATATCTCGTTGATCATCGATTCCACCGGTTTCGCAGTCAACTTCAAAATAAAAACTATGAAAAAATCTTCCAAAAAAAGCGTAATTATTTCCGTTGCGGCGCTTTTGCTTGTCGGCTTCGCCGCACTTGTTGTGCATAATTACCAAACCAAAACTTCTTTCAAATATAACAACCAATCTGCAGAAGAAATTAAACCAAATCAAAATGCTCAAGATGCAGTGAGTGAAGCTGTAAACACAGATGCCGCAGCGCTTGCGGAAACTCGAAAAAATAGTGAACTGCTAAAAATTTTACCTTCCGACATAGTTTTTGGAGACAGAAAAGCGCCGGTTATTTTGATCGAATATGCCTCTCTTTCATGTCCGCATTGCGCAGCTTTTGTTCGCGAATCTTTTGAAAAAATCAAAAGTGAATATATCGATTCGGGCAAGGTACAAATGGTTTACCGCCACTTTCCTTTGAACCAATCCGCTCTCGTAGCAGCGATGTTTTCAATTTGCCAAAGCGTGGAAAATAAACATGAATCACCGGAAAAATATTATTCAACTTTGAAGGCTTTGTTCAAAACTCAAGATTCTTGGGCCTTTGACGAAAAATATGCCGACAAGTTAGAAGCGATTGCGAAGCTTGATGGCATGAGCTCGGAAAGGTTCACGGCCTGCATCGCGGACAAGGCATTACAAGAAAAGATTTTGGTCGGAAGAATGGATGCGGCGAAAAGTTTACAGCTAAAATCAACTCCAACATTTTTCGTAAATGGTGAAATTTCTGAGGGCTATATCGATTACCAAACTCTGAAAAAATTGATCGAGAAGAAGCTTGCGGAAGTTGCGAAATAGTGGTGCGGGCGATTGGATAGAAAATCTGTATTCAAACTCCATCTCCATCGCAACCAATCCACAATGTCATGCTGAGCTTGTCGAAGCATGATTCATGGCACGGTGCCTAGAGAATCATGCTTCG
>CAINKA010000146.1 GCA_903849835.1 uncultured Alphaproteobacteria bacterium | reverse complement strand
TTTTCGATGTGCGTTTTTTTGTAAGATTTTTTGGACATGTTTGCTTGAATAAATGTTAAAAAGTTTTGTCATCAGCGCGAAGGCCGCCTCTCTCGTCATCCTTGGCCTGTAAGGCCGAGGATCTCATGAGTTTTAGCCCCGAAGTCAAACTCCTGAGATCCTCGACGCTTTGCGTCAAGGATGACAGCAGGGTGTGAAAAAGTAAGGTGGTGAAGTGGCGAAAAATAATTCTTCTTGCCTTCTTAAAATACACAAGAACATTTAAATTCTGTTCTAGTTTTTGTTCTAGAGCAAATTTAATTCTTAAATTTTATGTCAAAAGTTCCGGTGAGTTTAGTTTGGGTGGATGCAGATCAGATGTTCACATTATCTTACGCGAAAGAAGATGCGGTGAAACAGGAAAATGGCTTGCTCTTGCTGTGGAGAAATTTTCTTTGTTCAAGAAATTAAGCAATTTTCTCGATGCTAAAATAAGCTTCACTCACATTTAAATCCGGTGAGAGCACAGGAATTTTATGGCTTTTGGCCACTTGCAAAAAGACGTTAATTTTATCGGTATTGTCGATTTCGAGATTGATCGAGGCGGTCAAAAATTCGGGCAGAAAATGCGCTTTTAGAAATGCGGTTTGGTAGGAAATTAAAGCGTAGGCGGCGGCGTGGGATTTGTTGAAGCCGTAGCCGGCGAATTTGTCGACGAGGTCAAAAATTTCTGAGGCTTGCTGTTCGCCAATTCCATTTTTCTTGGCTCCAGTCACAAAAATTTCGCGCTGCTGATCCATCTCTTCTTTAATTTTTTTACCCATGGCGCGACGCAATAAATCCGCGGCTCCAAGGCTGTATCCAGCCAGAACTTTGGCGATTTCCATCACTTGTTCTTGGTAGACAATCACGCCGTAAGTTTCCTTCAAAGTTGGCGCCAAAAGCGGGTGAGGGTAGGTGATTTTTTCTTGGCCATGTTTGCGACGAATGTAGGTTGGGATGTTGTCCATCGGACCGGGGCGGTAGAGCGAAATCAGTGCGATAATATCCTCAATTTTATCGGCGCGCATTTGACGAAGGACAGATCTCATCCCCGAAGACTCAATTTGGAAAACGCCGATGGAGTCGCCAGTAGCAAGCATTTTGAAGGTTTCTTTGTCATCGAGTTTGAGATTGGCAATGTCGATTTTTATGCCGCGAGTTTTTTCAATCAGCTTCACCGTTTCGAAAATTGCCGTCAGGGTTTTAAGGCCGAGGAAGTCGAATTTTACTAGTCCCGCAGCTTCCGCATATTTCATCGAATAGCCCACGGCAGGCATGCTGCTGCCATCATCATTGTAGAGCGCGCAAATTTCTTGAAGTGGCTTGTCGCCAATAACGACGCCGGCGGCGTGAGTTGAGGCGTGGCGATTTAATCCCTCCAATCTCAGTGCGATGTCGACCAATTTTGTAACTTGCGGATCTTCTTTGATGGCTTGCTGCAGGTCTTTATCCATCTCAATCGCCTTGTCCAAAGTGACGGCTTCGATGGCGTTGAAGGGGATCAATTTGCAAATTCGATCAACTTGATTGTAAGGCATTTGCAGCACGCGACCCACGTCTTTCAAGACTGCGCGGGCTTGCAATTTTCCGAAGGTGATGATTTGGGCGACGTAATCTTTGCCATATTTTTGTTGCACGTAATCGATCACTTCGTCGCGGCGCGTCTGGCAAAAATCGATGTCGAAATCGGGCATTGAAACGCGATCGGGATTTAAAAATCTTTCGAAAAGTAGGCCGAAACGGATGGGATCAAGATCGGTAATTTGCAGTGACCAAGCGATGATCGAGCCAGCGCCCGAGCCTCTTCCCGGTCCGACGGGAATTAAATTATTTTTCGCCCATTTGATGAAATCAGAGACGATTAAAAAATAGCCGGAGAAGTTCATTTTGATGATGACGGAGAGTTCGAAATCGAGGCGAGCGAAATATTCTTTTTCGATTTCTTTTTGCTTTTCCGGCGTGATTTCTTCGAGCTCAAACTTGCGCGCAAGCCTTATTTTCAAGCCTTCTGAGGCCTGATTTTTTAACTCTGCTGCTTCGTCAAAATTTTTTTCGTTGCTAAATTTCGGCAAAGTTGGCGTGCGTTCAAAAGCCATGATGTGACATTTTTTGGCGATGTTCACCGTGTTTTCGATTGCCTCTGGGATATCGGCAAATAAGGCTTCGAGCTCAGTTTGGCTTTTAAAAAATTGTTCGGGCGAAAGTTTTTTGCGATCATTGTCGAAGAAAAATTTTCCTTCGCCGACGCAAGTTAAAATATCTTGCGCCTCGTGCATTTCTTTGGTTAAAAAATAAACATCATTGGTTGCGACCAGCGGCAGAGAGTGTTTGAAGGCGAGCTCAATAAATTTTTCTTCGAGTTTTTTTTCTGTTTCAGTGTCGTGACGCGTGATTTCGATGTAGAAATTTTGCGGAAAATTTTTGGTTAATTCTGCGAGCAACTCTGTTAATTTTTTTCCCTGATCTTCGAGCAGAAGCTTGCCAATTATGCCTTCGCAGCCACCCGAAAGAGCGACGAGTCCCGCAGATTTTTCCTTCAAAATCTCAAAAGAAATATGCGGAGAAAGCCCGCTTTTGCGATGAAGAAAACTGTGAGAAACGAGATACATCAAATTTTTGTAACCCTCGTCATTGCGCGCGATTAGCGGCAATTTTGTGAGAGAATTTTCGACGTCTAAATTAGAAAGATTTTTTTGATCGCGCTCGTCAAAATTTACCAAAATTTCGCAGCCAAGAATTGGCTGAATCCCAGATTTTTTGCAGGCCGAAGAAAATTCTAGCGCAGCAAAAAGATTGCCAGAATCTGCGATTCCAATTGCAGGCATTTTGTAAGAGGATGCTTGCTGAATTAAATCCGGAATAGTGATCGCTCCCTTGCACAGAGAGTAGGTTGTGTGATTGCGAAGAGGTATGAACATAAGCTGAAAAACAACAATCTAAAATCTTAAATCTAAAATCAAAAATCAAAAATGGCGCAATAAAAAACCCCCTCAAATTTCTTTGAAGGGGTTTTTAAAACTGATGTCGGGAGCCACCACCACGCAAACCCGGCGTGTGTATTCATATTCGCTGTGAAGCTTTTGTATTCTGATACACTCCCGACGCGGCGGATTATTTTTATCAAAACTTTTTTGGCAAGATTTTTTTGGAAAGATTTTTAAGCTCGTTGGTTTCCAATAATTTTTTACAAATCAAATGCAGGAAGCACTGAAAATAAACGCTTTGTGCGATGAAGAAGTAAGGCTTCTGATCGATAAATTTTTGCGTTTTCTTGAGGTGGAAAAAAAATATTCGAGCCATACCTCAAGCTCTTATCGCACCGATATTTTTTATTTTGTTGATTTTCTTTTTCGTGAAAAAAACCAAGTCATTTCAAAAAATAATTTGGAGAATTTAACCATTCATGATTTTAGAAAATGGTTGTCAGAAAGATTGTTGAATCATGTCAATGCATCCAATGCTAGAGCGCTTGCGGCACTGCGTTCACTATTTTATTTTTTGAATCGAAATAATTTGGTTGAGAATCACGAAATTAGAAAAATAAAAACCCCAAAAATTCCAAAATCGATTCCCAAAGCTGTTGATCAAATCGATATCGAAAAGATTTTTTTAGAGATTTCCAAAATTCAAAAAAGCGAGTGGCAGGCTAAGCGAGACAAGGCTTTGCTTACCTTGATTTACGGCTGTGGATTGAGAATTTCCGAAGCTTTGTCAGTGAGTAAAAAAAATTTAGAAAATTCTCAAACTTTGATCGTAACAGGGAAGGGCAAGAAGCAAAGAATGGTGCCGCTTCTGCCGATTGCGAAGGAGAGGCTGGATGAATATTTGCTGGCTTGCCCGTTTGAAATCATTCCCGATCAGCCGATTTTTTTGAGTGCTAAAGGAGCGCAATATGTGCGTCGTAACTTCAGCGGTTTGATTTTTAAAGTGCGCAAAATTTTAAATTTATCGGATACGATTACGCCGCATTCGTTTCGACATTCATTTGCTACGCATTTGCTGGAGGCTGGAGGGGATTTGAGGGTGATTCAAGAGCTGCTAGGACATGAAAATCTTTCCACTACGCAGCGCTACACGAAGGTGGATAAGTCGAGGCTGCTAAGCGTTTATGAAAAATTTCAGAAGAGGTAGGATGTTTTTGTGGATGAATTGTGGGACGACATGTGGGTCGTCCCCTACGGATGATTTGTGGTGAATTCGCGCGTGTCCAAACTATTCAAACTTCACGTCAGCTTTAGTAATTTTCTTGTTAAGTTTTTTTAGAACTTCGTCAGAAATGTCCAAAGCGTCTTTGTAGTAAAGGGTTTGAGATGATGGGATGATGACTTCAAAATCCTTTTCTTTTGCGATATCGGCGATGATGTCTTTGATCTTGTCGTTAACTTTGCCCATGCTGTCCATTGAAGCTTTTTTCAAGCTGTTTTGTTTTTTGTCGACGAAGGTTTTGAGATCGTCAATTTTCTTTTCGAAAGCTTTGGTTTCTTTTTCGAAAGCTTCTTTCGAAAGCACGTTTCTTTTGCCTTCGATTCTTTTTTGCTCTGATTCTAGCTCGTCCTGTTTCTTGGTAACTTCCTTTTGATATTCATCTTGCTTGTTGCTGATTTTCTTTTGGATGTCGCGCATTGCAGATGATTCTTTGACGATTTTTTCAACGTCCAAAACTCCGATTCCAGCAGCGCTGGCATTGAATGAAATTAGTGCGGAAACGGCAAAGATTGTTAGAAAAGATTTTTTCATATTTCTCCGGAAATTTGATTGAGAGGGGTTTGTAGAAGACGTGGTGCTTTTGAAAAGCTGAAAAAAACTTATTGGCTGAACTTTTACTTTTCAACCAGTGTTTTGTTGGAATTAGAGGCTTGTAATTTCGCTAGGCGGCCATTAGTTTGCCGCGCCCATTCTCTAACAAATTCCAATCAAATGAAAAAAACTTCTCGTCCTTCAGTGAAGCAAGCTGAAGATGCTGTGCGCACGCTAATTGCTTGGGCTGGAGACAATCCTGATCGTGAAGGATTGCTCGAAACCCCAAAAAGAGTCGTGAATGCTTACCGCGAATTTTTTGCAGGCTATGACGCCAATCCCGAAGAAATTCTTGGAAAAACTTTCGAAGAAGTTGAGGGCTATGACGACATGGTTTTGTTGAAGGACATGCGTCTAGAATCCCACTGCGAACATCACATGGTGCCATTTCTTGGCAAGGCTCACATCGCATATTTTCCGAATAAAAGAATCGTTGGAATCAGCAAAATTGCTCGCTTGCTCGATGTTTTTGCGAAGCGTTTACAAACGCAGGAAATCATGACTTCGCAAATCGCGGATACGATCAACAAAGTTCTAAAACCGAAAGGAGTTGCGGTGATTATCGATGCAAAACACCAATGCATGACGACTCGCGGGATCCACAAAATCAACACCTCAACCGTTACAAAAAAAATGATCGGCCTGTTTAAAAGTGATCCGAAAATGGAGGAAAAACTTATGGCGATGATCAATCTAAGCAGCGCATGTTAGTCCAAAATAATAAAAAATTAATTTTGGCATCAACTTCTAAAATTCGTAAAAAAATTTTAGAAGATGTCGGTCTTGAGTTTAAAATAGTCGCACCACTTTTTGATGAAGAAAAAAATAAGAAAAGTTTTTCAAAACTTTCTCCAAAAAAATTAGCAATTACCTTCGCAGAAAAAAAAGCTTTGTCGATTAGTGAACAGCGTCCAGACCTTTACGTGATTGGCTCAGATCAGGTTTGTGAATTTGAAAAGAAAGAAATTTCTAAACCAAAAAATCTTTCTGAAGCATTGAAGCAATTAAAAAAATTTAACGGCAAAATTCACTTCCAAAATAACGCGGTTGCAGTTGCATTTAATGGCAAAATTATTTTTAGAAATTTTTCTAGCGTGAAATTAAAAATGCGAAAAATGAGCGCGAAAGAAATCAAATCTTACGTTAAAAATGATGAACCTGTCGGTTGCGCCGGAAGCTACAAATACGAGTCTCTGGGCAAGCATTTATTCGAAAAAGTATCGGGAGATTATTTTGCAATTTTGGGTTTAGAAATTCAGCCACTGCTAGCTTTTTTCCACGCCAAAAAAATCATAAATCTCAAATCATAAATCTTAATTTTCCTTATGGATTTCCTAACATACAACGTCTTCTTCAGCCTTATCACTCTAACATTTCTCGAAATAATTCTTGGTATCGACAACTTAATTTTCATTGCACTCGTCGTTGCAAAATTGCCAATAAAGATCCGCAAAACCGCTCGTCGAATTGGTTTAGCGCTGGCACTAATAATCAGAATTGCGATGCTATTGGCGCTGTCATGGGTGATGAATTTAACCACTCCGCTATTTTATCTCGGCGAAATTGGATTCTCCTTTAAAAATTTTCTGCTAATTTTTGGCGGATTATTTTTGATCGTAAAAAGCAGCTGGGAAATCGGCAATGACATCGCTTTCGGTCTTCATCAGCACAAGGAAGAAAAACAAATTCATGTCGGACAAAACATGGTTGGAGCAATTTTGCAAATCGCTTTAATTGATTTTATTTTCTCTTTCGACTCGATCATCACTGCGATTGGCATGACCACAAACGTTCCGATAATCGTGACGGCAATAGTAATCTCAATGCTTCTGATGCTATTCGCGTCAGAAATTATTCATCATTTTTTACAAAAATATCCTTCGTTAAAAATTGTCGCTCTTGCTTTTATTTTTATCGTCGGAGCAATTTTACTTGCTGACGGTTTTCACATTCACATCTCGAAAGGATATCTCTACTTCGCTCTGTTCTTCACTCTCACCGTTGAGTCTTTGAACATTGTGGCGAGGAAGAGGCATTAACTAACCACCAATTTATTTTCAAATTTTATGAAAAATTTCTCTCGTTTTTTTCTTGCAGTTTTTTTGATTTCTTCACTCTCATCTTGCGCATTTCTTGATCGCTTCAACAAAGTTCCAGAGCTTGATTCTCTTGATCGCGGATCAAAAATTGACTTGAAGAAATTTTTTAATGGCGAGATCGAAGCTTTCGCAATTACGCAAGATGAAAATGGAAAAATTAGCGGAACTCAAACTGCGAAAATCAGTGGCAAATGGGATGAAAATAAAGGCGTGATCCAGCAAAATTTTATCTACGCTGATGGAACAAAAGATAGCAGAACTTGGTTAATCACAATCAATTCCGACAACACGTTTGACGCGGTTGGGCATGATGTAACTTCTCCTGCAAAAGGTAAGCAATCTGGCAATGCGGCGCAGATGATTTATTCTCTTTCGCTTGCTGGAAAAGATGGAAAACAAGAAGTGAAATTTGAAGATAAAATGTATCTCATTGACGACAAATCGATGATTATGATTTCAAATTTTAAAAGAGGGTATAGCTCATCTGGAAAGTCAATTTTCTCCCTTAAAAAAATCAATTAACGGCATGACAAAACACATCCTATTTTCCTATGTTTTTGACAAGCAAGGAAAGGCTCACAAGCTCAGTGATAAAGAGGCTGCGCAGGAGTTAAAAACTGAGGATGAAATGGTGACTTGGGTTCACCTCGATGCAAATAAAAAAGAAGCAAAGAAATGGCTGGAAAAAGAAGTTAATTATCTCGATCACCTCATCATCGATGCGCTGATTGTCGAAGAAACTCGTCCAAGAATTATCGAATTTGAAAATGGTCTTTTGCTGATTTTGCGCGGCGTAAATTTGAATAAAAATGCCGAGCCAGAAGATATGGTTTCAATTCGGATGTGGATTGATGCAGAGCGCGTCATCACTGTTCAGCGTCGCGATATGACTGCAGTTTCCAATATTCGCGATCAAATTGAAGCCGGCAAAATCATAAAAAATTCCGGCGAATTTTTGTATAATTTGCTTTACCAAATCCTCCACATCACATCGCCATTTTTATACGCATTGACTGAAAAAATTGACGAGCTGGAAGAAAAAATTTTAGTCACTCACGACGTAAAATTCCGCGAAGAATTGTTACAAATCAGAAAGCAATCAACCATCTTCAAGCGTTATCTGGTGCCGCAAGAAGAGGCAATTGCACAGCTCAGAATTCTTGATCACGTTTGGATTGGAGATTGGGCAAAAAGACATTTTCAAGAAAATCTCGATCACGTTGCTCACATGATTGAAGAGGTTGATGAAGTGCGCGATCGTTCACAAATTTTGCATGATGAACTCGCAAATGCGTTGACGGCAAAGCTGAATAAAAGCATGCATAAACTTTCCATCATCGCTTCGATTTTTATGCCGATAACTTTTTTTACGAGCATCTTCAGCATGAATATCGGCGGCATTCCCGGCATTGGTAATGATGCGGCTTTTGGCTTGATAATGGCTGCGATTGTTGTTATAACGACTTTGCAACTTTGGTTTTTTAAGAAAAAAGATTTGCTGTAGACGCTGTTAGCTAACAGCGTCTAATTTTTTTTCTTCCGCATCGGGAAGAATTTTGTTGATCACCGCACGTCTTACAATCGCATGGCACAGCAGATTCGTCACCACTAAGTTCAGCACAATCAGTGCAATAATTTTTGCAAAAGAAATCCAAGAAAATCTTTCAATTTCTACCCCGATTAGCAGCAAAGGAATCACGTAGCAATTTGCGATCATCGCAACGTGAGTCATCATAAAAATATCCTTCGCTTTTAAAAAAGCGATGGCGGCTGCAACTAGCAACATCGAGGATGAAAGGGCTATCATCAATCCAACAAAACTCATATTTTTTTTCTGTTAAATAATAAAAATAAAACCGCTACGAGCTTGAGCAAAAATAAAATGATGATGATGTCCAAAATCGCGTCAAAATTGGCGATGGAGTTGATGAGAATCAGAATGATGATGTTGGTGAAAATAAAATAAAAACTGAGGATTTTTTCGTAAGAATTCTGCGCAACAAAAAACCTAATCGCTATGATGATGATCGAGATGATGATGAAGAAGGACGCGATTTCAGACATGGGTTTATTTAAAATGTAAATGCCTACATGTCATGCCGAGCCTGTCGAAGCATGATTCAAGGCGCCGTGCCCAGAATCATGCTTCGACAGGCTCAGCATGACATTTGGCTCTCAGCATGACATTAAGCTCAGCATGACATTGTGGATTGGGTCGGGTTGTGGGTCTAAAAACTAATAAATTCCCGTAGGATTAGAATCTTCAGACCTGTTGTTAAATTCATTTCCGTCTTCGCCATTGCTGTCATCATCGCTTGAGGCATCAGCATTCCCAACTCCGTCATTCAGCTTGAAGGCCTCGAAAATTACGCGTTCTTTTGGAGTTGATGGTGTCGGAAATTTTCCATTGGTGCGATCGATTTTTACGAATTTCACTGTGTTTGGAACGCGGAATGGAGTTGATGGTGAATCTTTTAATGCATCTTTCATAAAGTTTATAAAGACCGGCAGAGCTACAGACGCACCGGTTTCATCAGCTCCCAAAGATTTTGGAGAATCAAAGCCGATATAAACTGCAGCGACTAAATCTGCAGAAAATCCAACGAACCATGAGTCGTAGGAATTGTTCGTTGTGCCGGTTTTACCGCCGATAATTTTTCCGATCGCTCTGGCGCGTGCCGCTGTTCCTCGTTCTACCACACCTTGCAGCAATGAAGTGATTTGGTAAGCGGTTGCGGAGTCGGTAATTTGCTCTTTAGCTTCATTCAAAATCGGCATTGGAAGTTGCTCAATGTCTTTTTCGACATAGTCGTTCAAGTTGCTGATCATGCAGTCTCTGCATTCTCTTTTGTCGCGACGGTAAATTGTAATTCCGGTGCGATCTTGAATTTTTTCGATCATTAGTGGAGTAATTTTTTTACCGCCATTCACCATCATGGAATAGGCTGTAACCAAGCGCAGCATGCTTGTTTCGGTTGATCCTAAAACCAAAGAATAAATTTTTTGTGGGTTGTCATTGATGCCAAATCTTTTGACGACATCGACAACTTTATCCAATCCGATTTGGTCAGCCATGCGAACTGTGGTGACGTTGCGAGATTGCTCGAGACCAGTGCGCAGAGTTGTTGGCCCGTAAAATTCGCCGGAATAATTGCTTGGTTTGTAAGGTGGAAGATTGGTTCCTTGATCGAGAGAAATTTCTTCATCCATGATCACGGTTGCAGGAGTCATGCCATTTTCGAAGGCTGCGACATAACCAAAAGTTTTCATCGTCGATCCGGGTTGGCGCATTGCTTGCGTAGCGCGATTGAATTGGTTCGGTGAGTCAACATAGCCACCCATCATCGCCAAAACCCTTCCCGTATGCGGATCCATCGCTAGAAGCGCACCGTTAACTTCGGGGATCTGACGAAGCACAAACGCCTCGTTGCTGCTGTTTAATTTCTCAACCAAAATCACATCGCCGACAGAAAAAATATCTGAAATTTTTTTCGGAGCTGGACCTCTCGCATCAACGCTGAGATATTTTTTTGCCCATTTTGTTGAATTAAAATCGATGGATCCAAGCTCGCCATTTTCAACTCCGATCGTTGCAATTCCTTGCGACAGCGAAAGAACAACGGCCTTGTGCCAAGTGTCTTTGTAGATTTTTTTCGGATCGAATTTTTGCAACTCTTCCTGCCATTTTCCTGCAGCATCAATTTTTGTGAGAGGGCCGCGATAGCCGTGTTTTTGGTCATATTCTTCGATGCCGGCATCAAAAACTTTGGAAGCGATTTTTTGTAAGCGGGGGTTAAGCGTTGTGCTGACAACAATGCCATTTTCAAAAACGCTGTCAGAGCCGTAGAGCGTTGTCAGTTCTTTCTTCACGCTATCCGCAAAAAAATCCGCTTTGGTGATTTCTTCCAAATCTTTTATTTTTAGCGAGATCGGTTTATCCATCGCTTCACGCCCATCTTTTTCCTCGATGAATCCATCTTCGATCATGCGCTCAAGAACCCAGTCGCGTCGTATTTTTGCTTTTTCAATATTTTTTCGTGGATCGAGTTTTGATGGAGCTTTTGGTAAAGTTGCGAGAAGAGCATCTTCTTCGACGGTTAAATCATCGATCGATTTGTTGAAATAAACCTGCGCAGCAGCAGCGACTCCGTAGGATCCAGAGCCTAGGTAAATTTGGTTCAAATAAAGTTCTAAAATCTGATCTTTGGAAAAAGCCTGCGTCATGCGAAAGGCTAAAATCGCTTCCTTGACTTTGCGTTGCAGCGTTCTTTCTTTCGAAAGCAAAAAGTTTTTTACGACTTGCTGAGTGATTGTCGAAGCGCCGCCCATGCTGTTATCGCCTCTTAAAACTGCGAAAAAATTTTGAACTGAGGTGCGAAAAATCGCGAGTGGATCGATGCCGGAATGTTTGTAAAAATTGGAATCTTCAGCAGCCAAAAAAGCATTCACCAAATTTTTTGGAATCGTGTCGATTGGAACGAAAATACGTTTTTCTTTTGAAAATTCTGTGATCAAGGAACCGTCCGCGGCATAGAGGCGCGTGGTTATCATCGGGGTATAATTTTTCAGCTGCTCGTAGTCAGGAAGATTCTCGCTGTATCTTTTGAACAGAAGAAAGCCAAAAGTAACGAGGATTAAAACCGAAAATAATCCAGCTGCGATTAAGGTGTTTAAGGTTTTTTTCATGTTTTATTTTTTGCGAAATATTCGTCGATTGCTTCAACCAAACTCTCGGCAATTTTGCGTTTATATCCGATGCTGTTTAGCAATTTTTCTTCCTTCTTGTTTGATAGATATCCAAGCTCAACCAAAGTTGAAGCCATGTCTGGCGCGGTTAAAACTGCAAAACCGGCAAAACGATGGGTGTTTTGCAGAATGTCTATCTCGGATTTTTTGATTGATTTGATTGCGATATTAGCGAAGTGAGCGGAGCTGTTTTTACTTTCGCGCTGAGATAAATCAATCAGAGTTTTGACTATGTCCTTGCTGGCGTCAGAGAAGTCCATGCCATTGATAATATCAGCACGATTTTCTTTTTGAGCTAATAATTCTGCCTGCTTATCCGAAGATTTTTCTGAGAGAGTATAAATCGAAAAACCAGAAGTTGATTTATCTGCAGTTGCATTTGCATGAAGCGAAATGAAGAGGTCAGCTTTTTTCTTGCGAGCAATTTCAACTCGTTTGCGCAGAGGAATAAAATCATCAGTGCTGCGCGTTAGATAAACCTTGTAGCGCTTAGTGTTTAAAAGCTGTTTCCCCAATTCTTTTGCGTAAGAAAGTGTGATATTTTTTTCTTTAGTTCGTGCAAAATTTCCAATTGTTCCGGGATCTTTTCCGCCATGTCCGGAGTCGATTACGATGACAGGAATTTTTTTTGTAGCAGTGATTTTTGTAGAATTATTTTTTGGAAATTTTCGGACGATGTATTTCGCAGAGCCGTCGGGATTAATAATTTTTTCAGTCTGAATTTCGAATTCCGAAACTTTTTCTAAAATTGGATCTGGCGTTGAAGCTTGAGTTGTAGCTGCTTTGTTGGATCTCTCGGGCGCAATTAATTCTGCAGTAATCTTCGCAGAATTTTCATTTTTAACTTTTTCAAAACGAGCTTTTTGGATCGTAATTTTTTGCGATAATTCAAAAACAAGTCGCAAAGAATTCGTATTATTTTTGCTGCGAAAAGATGAGATGAATGAGGGGAGGGATGGTTTTAAATCAGGGTTTTCAAGCTTTCCGCCAGTGACATCGACAACTAAACGATTCGGATTTTCTAACGTAAAAATTTTAAAACTGCTTTTATTCGAAGTGAAGATTTCTAAATGATTTTTATCGGTGAAGTTAATTTTTTTTATTAAAACTTCCGTTGTTGCCGCGAAAATATTCTGAGAAAAAAAACAGGCAGCCAAAGCAATAAACAAGCTGATTCGCAGATGTCTAAAATTTGGCATTTTTTTGTGAAATGAAATTTTTTTGGAAGGAAATTTTTTTAAAAATTAGTGACAAAGTTTTTCGCTGCAACTTTTTTAAAATATGATTTTGAGTCAGAAGTGTGAAGACAAAAATGTCATGCTGAGCCTGTCGAGGCATGATTCATAGCACTGTGCCCAGAAGCATGCTTCGACAGGCTCGGCATGACATCGAGGTTTTTTATAAATTCGGTTTCTTGAGTCAGTTTGGGTATAGAATGTTGCCAAGGCTAATTACAAAAAATTACAATTTACTTTGCCCTCGACCCTCTTAGCTTGCGGCTTCCTCCCTCTTTTTACTAATCAAAAAAAATCAAATTTATGTGCGGAATTGTTGGTGTTGTCGGCAGTAAAAATGCTGTGGCAATTATTCTCGACGGTCTCAGAAAATTAGAATATCGTGGCTATGATTCGGCCGGAATTGCACTGCTTGAAAATGGGCAATTTAAAACCGTGAAAGAAGAAGGAAAAATTGCTAGGCTCGAAGATGCACTCAAAGAAAAAAAGTTCCATTCCGACATCGGAATTGGGCACACTCGCTGGGCAACTCACGGTCGTCCAAGTAAGCAAAACGCCCATCCACACGCTTCGTCAAAAATCTGCGTCGTTCACAATGGAATCATTGAAAATCATCAAGAGCTCAAAAAAAAGTTGCAGAAAAATGGTGTCGAATTTTTAAGCGAAACTGACAGCGAAGTCGTTCCACATCTGATTGAATATCATCTCGAAAAAACCGGAGATGTTAAAAAATCTTTGCTCGCAGCGACAAAAGAAATTCACGGAACTTTTGCTTTGGCAGTTATTTTTAAAAATCACGAAGGCCTGATTGCTGTTGCAAAACGTGGCTCGCCGCTAGTTTTAGGTTTGGGTAAAGATGAAAATTATATCGCTTCCGACTATTACGCATTGTCAAATCACACCAACAAAATCATCTCTTTAGAAGATGACGAATTCGCAATTATTTCGAAAAAAAATATTGAAATTTTTGATGCAGAAGAGCGAAAAATAAAAAGATCTCCAAAGTCGATGGAAGCAGATAAGAGCCGTGTTTCCAAAGATGGCTATGCCCACTTCATGCTCAAAGAAATTTACGAACAGCCGCGAGTTTTGGAGGAAACAATTCAGGCCTATGTTGACGAAAGTAACAGCTCAATTCACTTGCCAAATTTTGCTTTCGACCTCAAAAAAATTAACAAAATTACGATTGTTGCTTGCGGCACTTCTTACTACTCAGGTCTGGCTGCAAAATATTTGATCGAAGAAATTTCTGGAGTGGAAGTCGAGGTTGATATCGCCTCGGAATTCCGCTACCGCACTCATCCATTTCGCAGCGACAATTTGATGATTTTCATTTCGCAATCGGGCGAAACCGCTGATACTCTAGCTGCGCTGAAATATGCCAAAGAAAATAATCAGAAAATTTTATCGATTGTGAATGTGGCGCATAGCTCGATGGCGCAGCTTTCTGATTCCGTAATTCGCACAGTTGCTGGTCCAGAAATCGGCGTGGCGTCAACCAAAGCCTACACTGCACAAATCGCAACTCTTTCACTTTTTGCGATTCATTTGGGTGAGGTGAAGCAAAAAATTTCTGTCAGCGAAAAAATAAAATTACTGCAAGAGTTGATCGAATCTGGCGCGAAAATGACCAAACTTTTTTCTGAAAAAGATTTAAAAAATATCAAAAAAGTTGCGCGATCTCTAACGCGGACAAAACACGCACTTTACATCGGTCGCGGCATTTCGCAGGTTACGTCTTTCGAAGCTGCGTTGAAATTGCGAGAGCTTTCTTACATCAACGCCCAAGGCATTGCGGCTGGAGAATTGAAGCATGGAACTATCGCCTTGATCGATAAAAAAATGCCGGTGATTGTGATTGCTCCAAGCAATAAACATTTCGAAAAAACATCTTCAAATGCGCAGGAAGTTAATGCCCGCGGTGGAAAAATAATTTTCATCAGCGATAAAAAAGGCATTGCTCACTTCGGCAAAATGGCGAAGAAGAAAATAGAAATCCCGCCAGTTTCTGGAATCATTCAGGAAGCCTTATTGCCAGTTGTCTCAACTCAACTTTTGGCTTACTACGTTTCGCTTTTTAAGGGTAATGATGTTGACCAGCCGAGGAACTTAGCGAAGTCGGTGACGGTTGAATAATTAAAAAAAACGCATGACCAATCTCGAAATCAACAAAGAATTATTCAACATCGAAGCAGAGCAGGCGGTGCTGGGCACGATTATTCTAAACAACGAATATCTTAATCGTGTGTCGGAATTTTTGCGCGTCGAACATTTTTACGACCCGTCGCATCAAAAAATTTTCGCCCAAATTTTGCACAATGTTGAGAAGATAAACATCGTCGCAAATCAGATCACGTTGAAGCAATTTTTCGAATCAGATCCATCGATCAAAGCAAATGGTGGCGCGCTTTATTTAACCTCGCTGCTTAGAGCGGCTTCCTCAATCATCGACATTTCCAATTATGGTCGCGTGATTCATGACTTGGCACTGAAGCGTGAATTGGCAATGATCGGCGAAGATATCGTCAATCGCGTTTACAAATCCGAAGAAAAAGCTTCTGCTGAAGAGCAAATCGAGCTTGCAGAATCAAGCTTGTTTGACCTCGCAGAACACGGAAATAGCAAAAAAGATTTTCGCAGCATTTCCGTTTCACTCAAAGAAACTCTCGACAAAACCTTGCTAGCAAAACAGCGCGACAGCCATGTCAGCGGTGTTTCAACCGGACTTTCAGATTTTGATAAAATTTTGAGCGGCATGCAGCAATCTGATCTCATCATCCTTGCCGGAAGACCGTCAATGGGAAAAACGGCCATGGGAATCAACATCCTAGTGAATGCATGCAAGTTTTTGAACAAGGATATTTCCGAACAGAAAGATAAAAAAGCAGTGGGATTTTTTTCGCTGGAAATGTCCTCGGATCAATTGGCGGCAAGAATTCTTTCGATGGAATGCAGCATTAATGCGACGAAATTTCGGAATGGCCAATTGAGTGAAGCAGAGTGGGAAGCCGTGGCGATGCGCTCGGCCGAGATTTCCAAACTTCCACTTTTCATCGATGACACTCCAGCGCTTTCAATTTCAGCAATTAGAACGCGGGCGCGCCGCATGGTTCGCAAAAATAATTTAGCATTTTTGGTGGTGGATTATTTGCAGCTAATTCGCGGCACAACAACGCGCTCTAGTGAGAATCGCGTGCAGGAAGTTTCAGAAATCACTCAAGGTTTGAAGGCGATTGCGAAAGAATTCAACATTCCAGTTCTGGCTTTGTCGCAACTTTCGCGTGCGGTTGAACAGCGTGAAGATAAGCGTCCGCAGCTTTCTGATTTGCGTGAGTCAGGTTCGATTGAGCAAGATGCCGATGTTGTCGCCTTCATCTATCGTGACAGTTACTACCTAGAGCGCAAACGTCCGCCAGAAAATGATGCAGAAAAATTTCACGAATGGAAAAATAAAATGCAGGATCTTTCACACAAAGCAGAAGTCATCATAGCCAAGCAGCGCAACGGCCCAACAGGCAGCATCAATCTTTATTTCGATGCAGAATTTACCAGATTTGGAAATTTGGATATTTATCACAACTAGCTCGAGCTGATTTCTCTTCTAAACCAATTGTAAACCGTAACCAATCCTCAATGTCATGCTGAGCTTGTCGAAGCATGATTCGTGGCACAGTGCCTAAA
>CAINKA010000145.1 GCA_903849835.1 uncultured Alphaproteobacteria bacterium | reverse complement strand
GGTAAATTTAACTTAAAAAATAGTTAGAAATTATCCAAAAATTACTTCTGAATTTGTTCCATCTTTTTTAAAAAAAGAACTCTATCCGGCAGAAATTTCTGTCTGGCTTGAGGGGGTCACTTCACTGCACCCTCTCCACTTCGGCAAGAAGTTGTCCATCATAGCAACAAACCTATGATTATGAGTTTTTTCTATGAGATGCATCAACTCATGCACAACTACATACTCCAAACACTCGACGGGTTTTTTCGCAAGCTCCAAATTTAAGCGAACATTTTTTGTGGCGACATTACAACCTCCCCACTTGGTTTTCATTTTTTGAATGAAGAGCCGACTGACTTTCACATCAATCACCTTCTCCCATTTTGCGATCAGCTCTACAGCGTTTTGTTTGAGTTGCTCACGATACCAACCTTCAACGATTTTTTGCCTTTCCTCCTTATCCAATTTCCGATTGGCTCGTACACATATTTGATTTCGTCTAAGTTCTACCTGTGGCCCACTCTTGCTCTCGATTATTTTGAGCAAGTAACGCTTCCCCCAAACGCTATGACTTTCTCGGTCGAGATATTCGCGCGGCGTCTCTCTCTCTTGCTCTTGAAACTTTCGTTGCTGTTTTTTGATCCAACTCAACTTGGAAATTGTGAAGACTCGAATGGTGTCTAGGCTCATGTGAGAGGGGGCTGAAATCCTCACCTTACCAATTGGAGGAAGCACACTAAGATGGACGTTCTTGATATCTTTTAGAACCACGTCTGCGGTGATGTTACCAAATTGTACTTGTTTGAGCATCAGTACTCCGCCTGCGCCTTGATGATAAGGAAAATTCGTTCCACCTCTGCAGAATTATTTCCCAACAAGGGTAACAACGCGAACTTGATAACATTTTCCTTCATTTGATTTCCACGGAAGGCGTCTGGTTTCACGAGATTAACCAGCTCATGAATCTTAAGGGCAAGCTCCTCATTTTCGCTGAGGTTGTTGAATAGCGCCCGTTTACCTAGCGTATTTAACTTTTCAGGCACATCGCCACCAAATCCTTTTTGAACTTGAGCAACCAACAGCCCAACTTTCTTCAAAAAGTTTTCGTAGTCGATTCGCTTTGCTTTAAGATCGGCAAG
The DNA here is from genome assembly GCA_903849835.1 of uncultured Alphaproteobacteria bacterium. Classification (GTDB taxonomy): domain Bacteria; phylum Pseudomonadota; class Alphaproteobacteria; order Rickettsiales; family UBA1997; genus UBA2645. The sequence continues at coordinate 1,274 of CAINKA010000145.1, read as the reverse complement.
AATTTCTTGGAGCAGTGCTGACATCTTGTCGTAAAATGCGGGGTCACTAAGTGTTTAGTCCCCTCGAATACTGGACAGGATTCCGATAAAAAATCGTTGGGTTATTTTTGAACTTTTCAGTTAAGAATTCAAAAGGTGTTTTGAAGTTCAGTGACTTTAATTTCTTCGCAAAATTGTAAGCAAGAATAAATTCCTGAAGGTGTTTTTCGAACTGATTTATGCTGTCGTAATGGTAAGTTTTTGTTGTGGCGTCTTTTATCGTTCGGTTCATTCGCTCTACTTGGCCATTGGTCCAAGGGTGTCTGAATTTTGTTAATTTATGTTTGATTGCATGTTTTTTGCAGAGCAAATCAAACTGATGAAACGATTTAGGCCTCAAATGTTTTAACAGAAGTTCGTAAGTAAATTGAGCTCCGTTATCCGTTAAAATTGTGTGAATTTTGTAAGGAAATAATTCGATTACTTCGTTCAAAAACTTAATTGAATTTTCTATTGTTTGGTTTTGATAGAGCCGTGCAACCACCATTTTACTGGTTCGATCGATGGCAACAAAAAGATAAAACTTGGGATTATTTTCAAGATTCACTTCGGTGATATCGATGTGAAGATATCCAATCTCGTATGTTTTAAACTTTTTTTTGCCAGCAGAAGAGACTGTTTTTTCTTCTTTCGGTAAGACGCTAATTCCGTTTCTTTTTAAGCAGCGATGAAGATTACTTCGACTTAAATTTGGGATAGAATCTTTCAAAGCGATGTAGCAATCATCCAAAGAATGATTGGTCGCTTTGCGGAAAATACAGATGGCCTTTTGTTCGATGTCAGTCAGCACGGTTCTAAGTTTCTTCGGACCAAAAGGAAGATCTGAAACATGATCTCTTTTTCTCCAAAGCATCACCGTTTTACGATTAATTCCAAACTCTTTCGCTATCGCATTGATGCTCTTTTTAGACTGCTGAATTTTTTTTCGAACGGCAATCGTAGTCGCGGCGCGTGCATGTAAAATTTGCACCATAAATCCTCCTTGTTGATGTAACGGTATTGGATTTTAAACTCAGAAAAATTAACTTTCTTGAAGTCGATTTTATTTAAGTTAAAGTTTTTAGAATCCAGTCCGGTATTTAGGGGGACGTAACACTTCAACTGGCAAGCCAACTCATGGAGTAAGCCAAGACGAGTAATCGCTGTGAGGCAAAATATTAAGGTCAGAGAAGAGATTCAAAAAAGGGCTTTGGGCAAGCAATTGAGCCTCTTCACGGAGGATGACGAACAATTTG
>CAINKA010000144.1 GCA_903849835.1 uncultured Alphaproteobacteria bacterium | reverse complement strand
CAGTGCCTAGAATCATGCTTCGACAGGCTCAGCATGACATTGAAAGAAGATCACGACATCGAAACGTAGCAATTCGGGGTTTCGTAAAGCTTGATCGCCACACATTTTACATTTTTTCTGGCGAAAATTTTTGGGCAGATTTTTTCGAATAAAAATTTGGCGATATTTTCAGCGGTGGGATTCTCATCGAGGTAAAAAATTTTTTGTCCAGTTTCAGCTGCGATTTTTTCGCCGAGTTTTTTATCTTTGATTGAAAGAATTGTGTTGTGATCAAAATGCTCGTCAATCCAAGCTCCAAGCAATTCGCGGACGATTCCGAAATCAATTACGCGACCTAAATCATCCAATTTCTTGGCAGCAAAACTTACCTCCAAAGCGTAGCGATGGCCGTGCAACATTTTGCATTTGCTCTCGTGGTTTAGGATGCGATGTGCGGCGTCAAATTCGATTCGGCGAGTGCAAGTAATCATTTGAAAATTGATTTTGTTTCGTAAAAGTGAAACGAATTTTTAACCCGCGGAGCCAGAATTATCAACCCTCTTTAAGCCATGACAGAAATTCTAAAAAAATTAAAATTCGATCAAAATAATTTAATTCCCGCAATCGTCCAAGACGAAAAAACCAACGAAGTTTTGATGATGGCTTGGATGAATGCAGAAAGTTTGCAGCTCACTTTGGCGAGCGGTTTTGCCACTTATTTTTCACGCTCAAGAAATACGATTTGGAAAAAAGGTGAGAGTTCAGGACATTTTCAAGAAGTGGTGTCAATCAGCGCCGATTGTGACTTCGACTGCATTTTGTTGAAAGTAAAACAAGTTGGAGTCGCTTGCCACACGGGCAAGAAGTCGTGTTTTTTTAATCAGATATAAATTTTCTCGATGTCATGCTGAGCTTGTCGAAGCATGATTCAGAGCACTGTGCCCAGAATCATGCTTCGACAGGCTCAGCATGACATTGAATTTTTTATGAACCCAACTTGGCTCGAAATCAGCAAAAGCGCACTGCAAAATAATGTGGAGCAGATCAAAAAAAATCTGTCGCCGCAAACAAAATTTATGGCGGTGGTGAAGGCTAATGCTTACGGCCACGGGCTGATGGAGGTGGTGAGTTCGATCAAAAGTAAAGTCGATTATTTGGCAGTTTATGCTTTCGAAGATGCACTTTTTTTGCGCAAAAAAAATATCACCAAACCGATTTTAGTTTTGGGCAGAATTTTCCCGAGCCAGATTTCTCTAGCGATCAAGCATGAAATCGAAATTACAGTTTCGACTTTCGACATTCTTCTCGCTGCTAAAAAAATTTCCGGCAAAAAAAACTTGATGATCCACATCTGCGCCGACACTGGTCTCGGACGTGACGGCTTTATTTTTTCTGACATCAAAAAAATTTTACCGCTGCTAAAAAATAAAAATCTTGAAGTGAAAGGACTCTACGCCCACTTCGCCGCAGCGGATGATTTAAATTTTGATTCTTACACCAAAAAACAAATTTCTGAGCTGCTAAAATGGAAAAAATCTTTTGCTGAAATTGGTTTGAGGCCTTTAGTCCATCATGCCGCAAGTGCCGCCGCCATTAACTCGCAAGCGGTTGATCTTGATATGGTTCGAGTCGGAATCAGCCTCTACGGCCTTTGGCCATCAAAAGCAATTGAGCTCAAACACAAAAATAAAATAAAATTAATCCCCGCTCTGTCGTGGAAAACGCGCATCGCCGAAGTAAAATTTTTGCCGAAAGGCAGCGCGATTTCTTACAACTGCACTCACATTTTAAAACGCGATTCAAAGCTCGCAGTGCTGCCAATCGGCTATTTTGACGGCATTCCGCGCCTGAGCTCGAATAAAAGTTTTGCGATTGTCGGCGGCAAAAAAGTTCCGCAAATCGGACGCGTGACGATGAATTTAATTGTGCTCGATGTGACTGATGTTGCGAAGGTGAAAGAGGGCGATGTCGCAGAAATCATCGGTAAAAAAATTACCGCTGATGATTGGGCGATATGGGCGCAAAGCTCAAATTATGAAGTGGTGACGCGGATTAATTCTGCGGTGAAGAGGGTGGTGGCTTAGCGACCGTCTTTTTCTCTAAAGGTGCCACATAAGTTTTCTGCGCTAACATTTTTTATTCCACTTTCCAACCTCATAATCCTGTCTATAGCCAAAGCCTCACCCACGCTTATTTCTTTGCTTATTTCTTTAAAGAAATCATCTCCCGCTTTGTAATCCTGAATTTTTTTCATTTTTTCCTCAAGACTTGATGGAAGAGCTCTCCATTCATCCGCGGGACCTGAATAATTTGTTAAAGTTTCCTGTAGCATCTTTTTTATTAGGTCATCTTTCAATCCACAAATTTTTCCTATTTCGTCGAATGATTTTGCTATCGTTTCTCTCAACTCTTTCACGGGGCCGTAGAAAATTGCTGGAAATTTTTCTCCAATACTATCCTGAAAATGAATGCCGTCCGTACGCAGTTTTTCTGAGAAAAAAGAAAAATTTTCTAAGATTGTCAGATCTTTGTGCGCAAAGGTTTTGAGAACATACTCCAAATTTTTGTAGTAAAAAAATTGTCGTGAAGTTGGGCATATTATTATCGGATCATGAGCGGGGCTTGTTGTATCGTACAAAAAGCAATGATTACCAACAGGATTAGTAACGATTACAAAATTAGAGTGATCCACATTGTGAGCTGTAAATAATGCTTTTAAGGATCTTGTTGCCTCACCGCAGCAAAAACTGCCACGATATGCACCGACTTTGTCTCCAGTTTTTTTCAGGATTTGCGAATCAAAAATCTCTCTGGCAAATGGCGATGAGGACGTGATGAACAAGTATCCGATCGCATCAATCATTGGTGGAGCAACTTTCTTGAGAATGACCGCTATTGTTCTTGGACGCATTTTATGAATGAATCGCCCTCTTATCCACCGCCAATGCCGCCTCTTTAACCGCTTCGTTGTAAGTTGGATGGGCGTGACAAGTTCTGGCGATATCTTCTGCCGATCCGCCAAATTCCATTGCGACAACAACTTCGTGAATCGTGTTGCCAGCGTCTCTTGCGATGATGTGAGCGCCGAGAACGCGATCGGATTTTGCATCGGCGAGAATTTTTACGAAGCCTTGATCGTCAAAGGTGGCGCGGGCTCGCGAGTTTGCCATCATCGAAAATTTTCCGACTTTGTAAGAAACTCCTGCCGCTTTTAATTCTTCTTCACTCTTGCCGACGCAGGCTACTTCTGGGTGGGTGTAGATTACGCTCGGAATCACGTCGTAATTTACGTGACCTTTTTGCCCAGCGATAATTTCTGCGACTGCCATGCCCTCATCTTCGGCTTTATGCGCCAACATTGGTCCCGTGGTGACATCGCCGATGACAAAAATATTTTCGACGGAAGTGCGCAGGTGATTATTTTCGATGAAACCGCGGGCATTGGTTTTGATGCCGACATTTTCGAGTCCAAGATTTTCGGTGTTAGGCTTGCGACCGATGGCGACTAGAACCACATCAGCTGAAAGAGTTTCTTTTTTTCCAGAATTTTCCCCTTGGGCAACAGATTCAACCTCAACTTTTGCGCCGTTTTTTTCTTTTTTTACCGACACAACTTTTGTTGAAAGACGGAATTTAAATCCTTGTTTTTCGAGGATGCGTTGGAAGTTGCGCGACACTTCTGCATCCATTGCTGGCGTGATTTTATCGAGATATTCGACGACTTCAATTTCAGTTCCAAAGCGTCCCCAAACCGAACCTAATTCCAAACCAATTACGCCGGCGCCGATCACAATCATTTTTTGTGGAACTGTTTCGAGCTCTAGAGCGCCAGTGGATGAGACGATTATTTTTTCATCGATTTCAACGTTGGGTAATTTTGTAACTTCTGATCCAGTCGCAATAATAAAATTTTTCGCCGAAACTTTTTCTTTCGATCCGTCAGTTTTTGTAACTTCGATTTCGTTTTTATTCAAAAATTTTCCCGTGCCTTCAATCGCAGTAACTTTATTTTTTTTGAAGAGCCCAGCGATTCCGCCTGTAAGCCCCGCGATGATTTCATTTTTATTCGCCAGTAATTTTTTTACGTCGATTTTTGGCTTAGAAACTGCAATCCCAAGCTTCTCAAACTGATGCTCCGCATCATGAAATTTATGCGAAATTTCGAGCAGCGCCTTCGACGGAATGCATCCCACATTCAAGCAAGTCCCACCAAGATTTTTGCGCTTTTCCACGCAAGCCACTTTCATCCCAAGCTGCGCAGCTCTAATTGCCGCAATATATCCACCCGGACCGCCACCGATTACTACTAAATCAAAGTCCCATTTGGCAAAATTTTGTTCTGTCATTTTTAAAAAAGTTAAGATTGGTAAAAGTTAATTAGAGATTCGTCATCCTTGACGCGTAGCGTCGAGGATCTTCCCACGTGCGACCGAGCCGAAAACGCGGATGTTGGAGACACCGTGTTTTGCAGCTATTTCGTAAATTTTTTTGCGATTTTTTTGGAGGAGCTGGAGAGTTTTCATGAAAATTATAATTCGGAAAAGTTTTTAAAATTCTACAATGCAGTTTTTGTTAAGAGCCTCTCTTCTCTCGCGTCTAATGT
>CAINKA010000143.1 GCA_903849835.1 uncultured Alphaproteobacteria bacterium | reverse complement strand
TTTCGGCAATGTCAATTTTCGTAAACTTCAATTGTCATGCTGAGCTTGTCGAAGCCTGGTTCTGGGCATGTGATGCCACGAATCATGCTTCGACAGGCTCAGCATGACATTTTTAAAAACATGACCTCCCAAAGAATTTAAAAACATGACCTTCCAAAAAATTACAAAAAAACTAACCCTCGGACCACTCCCCGCTTCCAAAAAAATCCACATCCCCAGCGAAAAATTTCCCGACGTCAAAGTCGCGATGCGGCAAATTCAGCTCGCGGAATCAAAAACTTTTACGGTTTACGATCCTTCTGGCGTCTACACCGATCAGAATTTTTTGGATAAAATCGATTTGAATAAAGGCCTGCCGAAGCTGCGCGCTGATTGGATTCGCGAGCGGGGTGATGTTGAAGAATATTCGGGCAGAGATGTGAAGCCTGAAGATAACGGCATCACCGCAGTTGGCGCGAAATCTTCCGTTCCAGAATTTGATCTTTCTGATTTCAAACCACTGCGCGCCAAGTCCGGAAAAAAACCGACGCAACTTGCCTACGCCCGCGCTGGAATCATCACCAAGGAAATGGATTACATTGCGATTCGCGAAAATATGAATCGTGAGCAGCTGGTGCAAAATTTAAAAATTTCCGGCGAAACTTTTGGCGCGAAGATTCCAAAATTCATCACCGCAGAATTCGTCCGCGACGAAATCGCCGCTGGCCGCGCCATCATTCCCAACAACATCAATCACCCCGAATCTGAACCGATGATCATCGGCAGAAATTTCCTCGTAAAAATTAACGCGAACATTGGCAACTCGGCGATTTTTTCTGGCGTTGAAGATGAGGTCGAAAAAATGATTTGGGCGACGCGTTTCGGCGCTGACACTTTGATGGATTTATCGACCGGTCGCAACATCCACAACATTCGCGAATGGATTATCCGTAATTGCCCGACGCCCGTCGGCACTGTTCCGATTTACCAAGCGCTCGAAAAAGTTGGAGGAGTTGCCGAAGATTTAACTTGGGAAATTTTCCGCGACACGCTGATTGAGCAGGCAGAGCAGGGCGTCGACTATTTCACGATTCACGCCGGAGTTTTGCTGCGCTACGTTCCGCTCACCGCCAATCGCGTTACGGGCATTGTCTCGCGCGGCGGCTCAATCATGGCCAAATGGTGCTTGTCGCATCACAAGGAAAATTTTCTTTACACCAATTTTGAAGAAATTTGCGAGATCATGAATCGCTACGACGTCGCCTTTTCGCTCGGTGACGGGTTGCGCCCAGGCTCGATCGCTGACGCCAATGACGAAGCACAATTTGGCGAATTAAAAACTTTGGGCGAGCTGACACAAATCGCGTGGAAGCACGATGTGCAAGTGATGATTGAAGGTCCCGGACATGTGCCGATGCACCTCATCAAGGAAAATATGGAGAAGCAGCTTGAGTGGTGTCATGAGGCTCCTTTCTACACCCTCGGGCCCTTAACCACTGACATTGCACCGGGATACGACCACATCACTTCCGCAATCGGCGCCGCGATGATTGGCTGGTTTGGCACCGCGATGCTTTGCTACGTAACGCCGAAAGAACATCTCGGTTTGCCGAATAAGGAAGATGTTCGCGTCGGAGTCGTAACTTACAAAATCGCCGCTCACGCCGCCGACCTCGCCAAAGGCAACGCCGCCGCGCGTGCGCACGACGACGAACTTTCGAAAGCGCGTTTTGAATTTCGCTGGGAAGATCAATTTAATCTTTCGCTCGATCCCGAAACTGCAAAGTCCTACCACGACGAAACCTTGCCAGCAGACGGCGCGAAGGTTGCGCATTTTTGTTCAATGTGCGGCCCGAAATTTTGTTCGATGAAAATTACGCAGGATGTTCGTGATTACGCCAAAGCCGAAGAAGCCAAGAAGGGCATGGATGAAATGAGCGAGAAGTTTAAGGAGTTGGGGTCGGAAGTTTATGTGAAGGCAAAAAATTCAGTGTCACCCTGAGCCTGTCGAAGGGTGATTCAGGATGTATACTCACTCCAGCTGAAAAAGCCGATCTCATTTTTTAGTTTGTCATCCCCGCGCAGGCGGGGATCCAGTGTTAGCTGAACATTCTGGATCCCCGCCTGCGCGGGGATGACAAACTTGTAAATCGGTTTCCTGAATCACCCTTCGACAGGCTCAGGGTGACACTGAAGAATTCTAAACATTCATGAAAAAAATTTTCCTTTGCCTAATTTCAATTTTATTTTTCATTCCCGCGAGCGCCTTCGCCGCGCTCCCCTTCGTCACCGACGACGCTGCAGTCAGCGATAAAAATCAACTCCTCTTCGAAACCTACGCCGAATCTTGGCGCTTGCCGAAGAAGGCAGACAGTGCTTCTGCAGACTTGCTCGGACAATATTTAGGATTTTCCTACGGCGTTTTAAAAAATTTTGAAGTCTCGACAGGAGCAATGAGTTCCTACGATCTAAGCGAACATTCCTCCTCTTTTTCCAATCCACTTTTGCAAATTAAATCGGTTATTTCTCATTCAAAGAAATCTGGAATTCCTGATGTGGCGATGTCCTTCGGATATGTGAATAAGAACGGTCGCGGGCAATATTACGACACGGCAACCAACTCTTATTTGATGGCAATTGCGACCAGCAAATTTTTTGATGAAGACCTAATAATCCACGTCAATTCTGGCGCGAAGACGAGTTACAATATTGACGGACAGAAAAATTTATATCGCTTGCAGCTCGGAGTCGGAGTCGATGCGGCCTTAATTGGCAAGGATGTGCGCCTGCTCGCTGAAAGTTACAACGGCGCCCCAAATTCTCCGCGCGACTCGCTGGGATTTTTTCACTCCTACCAATTCGGATTTAAATTCGTGAAATCCGCCGACGCCTCTTTCAACATTCTCTACGGCAGCCAACCAACTTTCATGGGCTACGACGCCAATAACGACATGACTCATCGCAGAACAAGCTGGGTGCAATTTGGATTTAGGAAGGCTTTCGGGGATGTTTTTTAACTCACGATTTTAACGCGAATAATCGCGAAGGAATCTATCTGCAGATTTTCGCCAAAAGTTTTGCAGCTTCTTTTTTTACTTTCTTTGCTGCCTCAACACCAAGTTCTGCACCGCTTTCAAGATCAGCTTTTCCACTCGAATTAGTTTCAAAGATTTCACTACCATCGTAATCGAGAATTAAAGTTTTTAGTTTTAATTCTTCTTTTTCAATTTCAGCATGGACTGCGACAGGAGTAGAGCAGGAAGCTCCTAGCTCGCTAAGAAAAGCGCGTTCAGTTTCGATGCATAGTTGCGCTGTTTTGTCGTTAATTTTTTTTACGATTTCAGAAATTTTTTGATCGGATTTTCTAATTTGAATTGCCAAAGAACCTTGTCCTCCAGCTGGTAGTATCACATTTTTCTCAATAACTTTTTTGGCGGTATATCCTTTTGGACAGGCCACTGCTTCGCCGATTATTTTTTCTTTTCCGAGTCTCATCAATCCGCAAACCGCGAGGATTGTGGCGTCAACTTCATCCTCGTCAATTTTGCGCAAGCGCGTATCGACATTGCCGCGAAAATTTACGATTTTTAAATCTGGGCGTAAGCGCAATAAAATTGCTTTGCGACGCGCGGAAGAAGTTCCAACAATCGCGCCTTTCGGTAAATCTTTCAGCGAATCAAATTTTTTGGAAATGAAACAATCGCGAGCGTCGAATCTTTCGGTGAAGGCTGCTAGTTCAGTATCGGCGTGGATTGCCGGCGGTACATCTTTTGCAGAATGAATTGCGATATCGATTTTATTTTGGATTAGAGCCTCTTCGAGCTCTTTGATGAAAAGTCCTTTGCCACCAATTTCGGCGAGGTTGCGATCTTGAATTTTATCGCCGGAAGTTGTGATTGGAATTATTTCGATTTGTGAATTTTGAAGATGAGGAGCGAGGAGAAGATAAATTTCCGTGACCTGTGCGATGGCTAATTTGCTGGTTCTGGTTCCGATTCGGATTTTGTTCACAGTTGATGACATCTTTTAAACTACTGTAGGGGGCGACCCGTGTGTCGTCCCTTCCGTTTTGAACGGACGGATGTGTCCATCCTATACATTATCCCTGTCTTGCTTTGAAGCGCGGATTCACTTTGTTGATGACGTAGAGCCGGCCTTTTCTGCGAACGATTTTGCAGTTTTTATCTCTTTTTTTTGCAGACTTAAGCGAGTTGTAAATTTTCATCGGAAGAGCTCTGAATTTTTTAAAGGAAAAAGAAGGCGGCGCAAGCTATTGGCGAGATTAAAAATGTCAAATTTTTATCTGTCGACTTCTCCGAACACGATATCTTGCGTTGAAATTACGGTCACGACATCCGCAAGCATGTGGCCTTTGACCATGAATTCCAAACCTTGGAGGTGAGCGAATCCTGGAGCGCGAACACGGCAACGGTGAGGTTTGTTTCCTCCGTCGGAAATGATGTAAACGCCAAACTCACCTTTCGGCGCTTCCACAGCGGCGTAGGCTTCACCAGCTGGAACGTGGTAACCTTCGGTGTAAAGTTTGAAATGGTTGATCATCGCTTCCATCGACTGTTTCATCTCCGATCTTTTTGGCGGAGAAATTTTTGGATCGTCAGTTGCGATCGCGCCATTACCATTTCCTGCTGGGGGCATTTTTTCGATGCATTGCTTGATGAGTTTTATTGACTGACGCATTTCTTCCACGCGAATCAAATAGCGGTCGTAGGAGTCTCCATTTTTGCCGATTGGAACGTCGAAATCGAGTTGGTCGTAAATTTCGTAAGGTTGCGATTTACGTAAATCCCACGCGATTCCTGAGCCGCGAATCATCGGGCCAGAAAATCCCCAATCAAGCGCCTGTTGCTTTGACACGATTCCAATTTCAACCATGCGCTGCTTGAAGATGCGATTTTCGGTTAAAAGCGAATCTAAATCGTCGATGCATTTTGGAAAATTTTCTGCGAATTCTGAAATTTCTTCGAGCAATCCTGCGGGCAAATCTTGGTGCACTCCACCCGGTCGGATGTAAGCGGCATGCATTCTTGAGCCTGAAACTTTTTCGTAAAATCCCATCATTTTTTCACGCTCTTCGAACATCCAAAGCAAAGGAGTCATTGCTCCGACATCAAGAGCCTGTGTGGTTACGGCCATGATGTGATTTAAAATTCGCGTAATTTCGGAAAATAAAACGCGGATGAATTGGGCGCGAAGTGGAATTTTACATCCGAGAAGTTTTTCGACGGTGAGGGCGTAGGCATGCTCTTGGCACATTGGCGAGACGTAATCGAGGCGATCAAAATATGGTACCGCTTGCAAATAAGTTTTGTATTCGATGAGTTTTTCAGTGCCGCGATGAAGTAGCCCGATGTGAGGATCGGCGCGAGTAATTACCTCGCCATCCATTTCAAGAACTAAGCGCAAAACACCATGCGCAGCAGGATGTTGCGGACCAAAATTAATGGTCATGTTTTTGGTTTCAGGAGATGTCATTTTTGATTTTGTAAGTGAATTTGAGGCCGCGGTTTTTAGGAACGTAGCGATAAAAAACAATTAAACTTTCTGCCCCAATCGCAACTGTTTTGCGTTAAGTTTTGAGATTATTTTTTTGCCGGTCTTTTCTTCAATTGCCTTACGGGTATTGCCTGCGATGACACCACCTTGTTTGGCAATTTTACGATTTTCTGGTAAATTTTTTGGCTGTTTTTCTTTGGAGATTTCGGTCGTGGTTGCTTCTGCCAGCATGTTCAAAACCAACTCCAAATCACTACTGTCCGGTTAAAAAATAATTAAAACCACGCCAACCCTTGTAACCAAAGGTTACAACTGTATTAAAAAGTTTTTTCGATTTAGATCAGAAATGCTTCGATGTCATGCTGAGCCTGTCGAAGCATGATTCAAGCCCGCCCGCTGAATCATGCTTCGACAGGCTCAGCATGACATGGATGTTTTCTTAAAAAGATTAAAAAATTTCTTAACCGAACAGTAGCGATCCCAAGTTAGTCATGTTGTCGCGCAAATAGGTTTCCATTAATCTTTCAATTCCGATCTCAGGATCTTCAATTTCGTCGATTCTTTCCGCGCCAATTTTTGCAAGCCAAAGTTTGAGCGGTTCGGCTTTTGGAGAGGGGATTGATTGGATTAGACGGAAAAGTTGCTCGGTGTCGGCGACGTCGGTTAAATACATTTTTCCGTCGGATGAAAGCATTTTCAGTTGACTACAATTTGTAGCCAACTCGCTATTTTCTAGCTTCAACCGTACTTTTAATACGCTCCAATATTTGCGTGGGTTTGGACTTTCTGTTAAAACTTCAATCGCATCCACCACAGAAAAATACCATTTTTCCTGTTCGTCATTCCAGATCGAGCGGATTTTTTTTGATTCGAAAATTTTAATGTCGGTGAGTTTTTTCATATTTTTTGGTGTTGGGGTTTGAGAAGTAGTTTTAAACTTTCTGAATCAAAAATTTATTCGCAATAATTTTTGCCTCAGCTCCTAAAAGCAGTGGTAGCATGTCTTGAGAGTGCCCAAGACAGCTCGTTTTTTCCTGAAAAATTGGAATTAACGGAAGTTTTTCGGCGAATTTTTTTATTGCGATTTTGATGTTTTTTGCTTTCGGAGTTCCGTGCGGATTGGCCTCCAAAAAATTTCCGAGAATGATTGCGGTGGGGATTTTTTTCTGTTCCGTGATGATCGTTGCGATTTGGTGGAAGCAGCGATCAAGCCGCTCGCCATCTTCGCCTTCATCTTCGAGGAATAAAATTTTTCCGTGCCAGTCTAATTCGTTTTTGGTTGCGAAGTGGGAGGAGATTACGCTGAGACAGCCGCCAACAATTTCACCCTCACCCCAGCCCTCTCCCCTCAAGGGAGAGGGAGTCAGTCCGAGCTCGGTGTAACTCCCTCTCCCTTGAGGGGA
>CAINKA010000142.1 GCA_903849835.1 uncultured Alphaproteobacteria bacterium | reverse complement strand
CACCGAAGCTAGAATCATGCTTCGACAGGCTCAGCATGACATTGAGTTGAAATTATGAGATCAGGCGTAATTTGTGAGCTTCGTAGTTAAGCTTTTTTATCTGGAATTGGTATAGATGAGCCCGTAGCTCAGTTGGATAGAGCGGCAGCCTTCTAAGCTGTAGGTCGGACGTTCGAATCGTCTCGGGCTCACCATACCACACTCCACCAATCCCAAACCACACCACACCATGGTTGCCAAAATAAAAACCTTCTCCTTCACGGGAATAGACGTTGCCCCAATTGATGTTCAGGTAAAAATTTCTCCGGGAGCGCCTAGCTTCATCATCGTAGGATTGCCCGACAAAGCTGTTGGCGAATCGAAAGAGCGAGTTCATGCTGCAATCTCATCCACCGGCCTGTCATGGCCTTACAAACGCATCACCGTCAATCTCGCCCCTGCCGATTTGCAAAAAGAAGGAAGTCATTTCGATCTAGCAATCGCTCTTGGAATCATGATTGAAATCGGGGTCTTGGCGCAAGACACAGTCGATGAATTTTTTATTTTGGGTGAGCTTTCTTTGGATGGAGGAATCAGCGCAGTCAGCGGAATTATTTCGGCGGCAATTGGTGCAAATCAAAGAAATTGTGGAATTATTTGTCCGAAAGAAAACGGCGCTGAAGCTGCTTGGGCTGGCGATTTAGAAATCATCGCCGCGCCAGATTTAATGACGCTGATCAATCATTTGAAAAGAGAGCAAACAATTGCTCGTCCGCAAAATTCTAAAGTTTTCGAAGCAAAAAAATATCCGGATTTGCTGGATGTGAAAGGGCAAGAAGTTGCAAAACGCGCGCTCGAAATTGCCGCGGCCGGAGGTCATAATTTGTTGATGGTTGGCCCTCCCGGCACAGGAAAATCAATGCTCGCTTCACGCTTACCAGGAATTTTACCTCCGCCAGAATTGATGGAAATTTTGGAGATCAACATGATCGCTAGCATCAGCGGAAAAATTATTGACGGGCAGCTAATCACGTCGCGCCCATATCGCGAAGTGCATCATTCTTGCTCGATGCCGGCAATGGTGGGAGGTGGCGCCAAAGCTAAGCCGGGGGAGATTTCTCTCGCTCACAATGGCGTGCTGTTTTTGGATGAGTTGGCAGAATTTCCGCGTCAAGTTTTGGACTCACTTCGCCAATCATTGGAAACCGGAAATGTCAGCATTTCTCGCGTCAATTCTCACATCACCTATCCCGCAAATTTTCAACTTGTAGCTGCGATGAACCCTTGTCGCTGTGGCTATTTGGGTGACGCATCTCGCGAATGTAAAAAAGCTCCAACTTGCGGCGAAGAATATAAAAATAAAATTTCCGGCCCGCTTTTAGATCGCATCGACATCAGCGTAAATGTTGGACAAGTAGATATTTTTGCAGCAAAAAATTTCAATAAAGGTGAAAGTTCGGAAGTGATTGCAGTCAGAGTTTTTAAGGCTCGGCAGCTACAAAAAGAAAGATACGAATCAGAAAGCGAGATGAAAAATCTGCCAAAAATTAATGCTAAAATTGACGGAAAAATTTTAGAAAAATTTTGTGAACTTGACGAAGGTGGGCAAAAAATTTTACAAAATGCGGTACAAAAAATGCAAAGCTCAATGCGTGGGGTAACGAGGATTCTAAGGGTTGCACGAACTATCGCTGATTTAGAAAATTCAGAAAAGATTCACCAAAATCATTTGCTGGAGGCGATTTCTTATCGGAGGAAAATTTAATTTTTCTTAACCAAAAAACCCAAAAATCCATGAAAAAATTATCACCCAACAAATCTTATGTTGCTCTAATTAATGAATTAAAAATTCAGATTCAGACCGCACGAACAAAGGCTTCGCTGGCAGTGAACCGTGAATTGATTTTTCTCTATTTTAAAATCGGAAAATCAATTCTGGAAAAACAAGCTGTAGAAGGTT
>CAINKA010000141.1 GCA_903849835.1 uncultured Alphaproteobacteria bacterium | reverse complement strand
CAATGTCATGCTGAGCTTGTCGAAGCATGATTCATGGCACGGTGCCTAGAGAATCATGCTTCGACAAGCTCAGCATGACATTGAATTTATTAGGCATCGCGCAAATCATAAAAAATCCCAATGCATTCAAAACTAATCATAAAAAATCTCACAAAAAATTTTGGCGAGAAAAAAGTTTTGTCAGGCATTGACTTGCAGGTGGAAAAAGGTGAATCGATCGTAATTTTGGGTGGATCTGGAAGTGGAAAATCTGTGCTGATAAAAATCGTCGCAACTCTTATCCAACCAAGCTCGGGCAGCATTCAAATTGATGGTGAAGAAGTCGCAAATATTTCAGAAAAAAGACGCGACAAACTGATGGAAAAATTCGGATTTTTATTCCAAGGAGGAGCTTTGTTTGATTCTCTTTCCGTCTGGGAAAATATCGCATTCCGACTTCTCTATCACAAAAAAATGAACAAAAAAGATGCGAAAGAAATTGCGATGCAAAAGCTGAAATCCGTTGGGCTGAGCGAAAGAACGGCGGATCTTTTTCCGTCAGAACTTTCAGGAGGAATGCAAAAACGCGCTTCACTTGCTAGAGCAATCGCGTCAAATCCGGAAATTATTTTCTTCGACGAACCAACGACTGGCCTAGATCCAATCATGGCTGACGTCATCAATGATTTGATCATTTCAAATTCAAAACAACTCGGCGCCACTACGATCACAATCACTCACGACATGAATTCCGCGCGCAAAATTGCCGACAAGGTTGCGATGCTTTACGACGGAAGAATCATCTGGTTTGGCGATGTGAAGGAAATGTATTCTTCGGGCAACGCCTATCTCGATCAGTTCATCCACGGCCGCGCTGAGGGGCCAATAAATTTTTTAGCAAAATGATGAAAAAAAGCGCCTTCTCTCTCATCGAAATTTCGATCGTAATTTTGGTCATCAGCATTTTGATTTCGGGCGTTTTGCAGAGTAAACTGATGATCAAGAAATCACGGCTCACAACAGCTCAGACACTCACCACAACTTCTCCTGTCAACGATATTGAAAATCTTGTCACATGGTATGAAACCTCGCTCAATAGCAGTTTTGTTGTCGCAGAAGCAAAAGATGCGACCGCGATCGGAACGTGGTATGACAATAATCCGCAAGCCATCAGCAGAAAAAATGCAACGCAATCAACCACTGCAAATAAACCAAAATTTTACGTGAATGTTTTTAACAACGCGCTACCGGCAGTTCGATTTGATGGCACGAATGATTATTTGGATTTCGACGGCGCAGATTTGGTTAACAGTTCCTACACGATTTTTGTTGTTGAGCAGAGAAGAGCTACTGGCTATTTGCCATTCATCGGAGGAACGGGGGGCTCACTAAACACGGTTTTGGTTTTGGGCTATAGCAGCAGCACGAACATCACACAATCGCAATATAGCAACGATTTGAACTACACGGTCGCAGGATATTCATCGCCATCCGTGAATATCCACACCTTCATGCTCAACACCACTAACGGCAAAAGTTATTGGGTCAGTGGCGGTTCAACCGCTGACGCCACAGAAGGCTCTCAAACCGCGCCTTTAACCTCTTTCGCCGGTTCAAATTTAGGAAAGTTTAGCAGCAATTATTTCAACGGAGACTTGGGAGAAATTATAATTTTTAACCGCTCGTTAAAAATCGAAGAAAGGCGATTAATCGAAAAATATTTAGGGGAAAAATATAACGTTACTCTGTCATAAATTTTTTGTAGGCGTCGCTTAAAATTCGCGCGACTTTCCCAGCTTTTCCATCACCGATTATTTTTTCATTCACTTTTACAACAGGCCGCAGAATCAGGCTAGAACTGGTTAAAAACACCTCGCTTGCTTTCGTCAATTCATCAAGACCAAATTTTCTTTCTTCAACTTTAATTCCATTTTTTTTCGCGAGCTCGATTAGACGATTGCGCGTGACGCCGCAGAGAATCAGATTGTCCGCATCTTTGGTGATCAAGGTTCCGCTTGCATCGACGATGAAAGCATTTGCAAAACTCGCCTCGGTTACAACTCCATCCCGCACAAAAATTACGTCATTAAATCCAGCATCTTTTGCTTTTTGATTCATCAAAGTTGAGGCCAACAAACTCACGGTTTTGATGTCGCAACGCAGCCAGCGAATATCCTCGTGAGTCATGGCAGTGAAGCCTCGCTCAAATTCTTCGTCAGAAACTTTTTTTTGCGGAGAAACTGTAGCGCTGATTGTCGGCGTTAAATTTTTTGGACAATGCGGAATGCGATTTGTCTGGCCGCGCGTGATGTTCAAATAGCAAGTTCCTTCCTCCATTTTATTGCGAGCGAAAAGCTCAAGCTGCAATTTTATCAGCTCTGTTTTGGAAAAATTATGTTCGATTTTTACTTCGCGAAGACTACGGAAAAGCCGCTCGAGATGCGCATCGCCATCAATAAATTTTCCATTTTTAAAAAGCGTAACTTCGTAAACACCATCAGCAAATTGAAAGCCTCGATCTTCGATGTGGATGAAGGCTTGATCGTGCGGAATGAACTGGCCGTTGAGGTAGGAGACGCGAGACACAAATTTAAGATTTAAGATTTAAGATTGATTTACCGGCGTAGACCCCGTTGCTCCCAAGCCACTCTTCAATCCGGATTAATTCGTTATATTTTGCAGTGCGATCGGAGCGACAGAGAGAACCGGTTTTGATTTGGCCAGCATTGGTTGCAACTGCGATGTGGGAAATTGTTGTGTCTTCAGTTTCTCCTGAACGATGCGAAATTATATTTTTGTAGTTTGCTGATTTTGCGAGGCTGATTGTATCCAAAGTTTCACTCAAAGTTCCTATTTGATTAACCTTCACCAACACAGCATTGGCCATGTTTTCCTTGATTCCATTCGCCAGAATTTTTTTGTTCGTCACGAATAAATCATCGCCGACTAATTGGATTTTTTTGCCCAAAGTTTTTGTGATATTTTTCCAACCTTCAAAATCATTTTCAGCACAAGCATCTTCGATGGAAAAAATTGGATAGCTATTCGTCAGCTCTTCGTAATAGCGCACCAATTCGTCGGAGGTAAAAATTTTCCCCTCACCTTCCAAATGATATTTTCCATTTTTGTAGAATTCTGTGGAGGCCGCATCGAGAGCCAAAACAATTTCTGATCCGAGCTTGTATCCCGCCTTCTCTACGGCCTTTGAGACATAATCTAAAGCTTCTTTCGTTGAATTTAAATTCGGCGCGAAACCACCTTCATCTCCAACATTTGTGTTATGCCCATCCTTTTTCAAAAGTAATTTTAGATGCTGAAAAATTTCTGCACCGACACGAATTGCGTCCTTGATTGACGCCGCTGCAACTGGCATGATCATAAATTCTTGGATGTCGATTTTATTGTCAGCATGCTTGCCGCCATTGATGATATTCATCATTGGAACTGGGAGGAGAGTAGCTTCTTTTCCTCCTAGATATTCGAAAAGAGGGATTTTTTTTGAAAGAGCTGCAGCCTTCGCAACAGCGAGAGAAACCGCCAAAATAGCATTTGCACCGAGGTTTGATTTATTTTCCGTTCCATCAATTTCGATCATCATCTCATCGATTTCTTTTTGCTTTTCCGCATCGAAACCAATCAATTTTTCTGCGATTTTTTTATTCACATTTTCAACCGCTTTCAAAACACCTTTGCCGAGAAATCTTGATTGATCACCATCGCGAAGCTCGTGAGCTTCGAGACTTCCGGTCGATGCACCAGAAGGAACGGCAGCGATTGCGAATGATCCATCTTGCAAATGAATTTCCGCTTCCAAAGTTGGAAAACCGCGCGAGTCAAGGATTTCGCGCGCTTTCAGCCCAGCGATTTTTGTCATGAAAATTTAAATTGATGTTTGAAAATGCAGGGGCGAGAGTTTTCTCTCACAACAAAAAATGTCAACCTATCCAACTCATGCTTCGCATCATCTTCATCGTAATTTTGATTTTACTCGCCATCCCATTTGTCAACAAGGCAACGGATTATATCGGTGGGAAAGTTGATGGCATGAAAGCTGCGAGTGAAATTGTTGTGAAAACTGTGAAATATGCGAAGGGGAGCGGGAAATAGCAGCGGGAAGTAGTTTAGAAACTTTCCGGCTCAAATCCTGTGATTCTCTTCATTTCTGCGCGATGACGGTCTCTTTCTTTTTTCACTTCCTCTCTTTGCTGGTCAGATAATTTTTCCATCATTTCGTGACGCTTTTCCATTTTAGCTTTTTGTTCCGGAGAAGCATTTTCGAGTCTTTCTTTTCTCTCATCTCGAGCTTTCATCATTTGCTCTCTTTCTTCGGGAGAGGCGTTTTTATATCTCTCATTCATCTCGCCTCTTTTTTGTATGACATGCTGATTTGGAGCGGCTGTAGCGCTGGTTGGAACAGTTGAATCTTGCGCATTCGCAGCCATCGCAAAAATTGATGCCGCGGCAAAAGCCACAGAAAAAGAGGTAAGAAATTTTTTCATAAAATTTTATTTTTGAAGTTGAAAAAGAGTTTTGAAAAACAGGCGAATGTAAAAAATTATTCAACCAAAATTTCTTCCGGCGCGTCTTTTTGGAAAAAAGTTTTTACAAAATTTGTGAATTTTTTTTCTTCGATATTTTTACGAATCTCTTTCATCAAATCTTGGTAGTGAAAAATATTATGCTCGGAAAGAAGCATTGAGCCTAGGATTTCATTGGCTTTGACCAAGTGATGCAAATAAGCACGCGAATGATTTTGGCAGGCATAGCAGGCACATTTTTCATCGAGCGGTTTTGCATCATCGCGATATTTTGCATTTCGGATGTTAATCGCACCATTCATCGTGAAAGCCTGTCCGGTGCGGCCTGAACGCGTTGGGATTACGCAATCAAACATGTCAATTCCACGCGCGACAGCTCCAACAATGTCGGATGGTTTTCCAACCCCCATCAAATAGCGCGGTTTATTTTCTGGTAAAAAATCTACGGAATAATCCAAAACTTTAAACATTTCTTCTTGCCCCTCGCCTACAGCCAAGCCACCAACAGCATATCCATCAAATCCAATTTCAATTAATTTTTTTGAAGAAATTTCTCGCAAGTCAGAAAAAGTTGAGCCCTGCATAATTCCAAAAATTCCGTAACCATCGCGTTTTTGAAAAGCTGATTTTGATCTTTCTGCCCACAAAATTGAACGCCTCATCGCGTCCTGCGCTTGCTCGTAGCTTGCTGGAAATTCTACACATTCGTCAAAAATCATCGTGATATCGCTGCCGAGTTTGTGCTGAATTTCAATCGATTTTTCTGGAGTTAAAAAAAATTTTGAACCGTCGAGATGCGAAGAAAATTCCACTCCTTCGTCAGAAATTTTTCTGATTTTTGAAAGCGACATAACTTGAAAACCACCTGAATCTGTAAGGATTGGACCATCCCATCCAGAAAATTTGTGAAGACCGCCAAGCTGCTCAATTAAATCCGCACCGGGGCGCAACATCAGGTGGTAAGTATTTCCCAAAATAATTTCCGCGCCGGATTTTTTTACGTCAGAAATTTTTACAGCTTTGACTGTGGCCGCAGTTCCTACGGGCATAAAAGCCGGAGTTTGAATGGCTCCGTGAGCAGTTTGCAACTCGCCCCTTCTTGCTTTATTTTCGCTGGTTTTTAGTTTGAAAAAAAAATTATTCATCACTTTGAACTTCAATTATGCAGAAATTTTTACCCTTTTTAACACTGATTTTTTTGGTTAGTTTGATCACGCTTTCTACTTACAAGCTCAACAAAAAACAAGAGGATGCACAAGATTCACAACAGCCATTTTCTTCAACAGAATCTTCGGTGAATTTCGTAAAAACAAAAATTATTTTACCGGATTTTTCTTTGCCGGATTTATTCGACGAAAATCAAAATTTTTCTAAAAAAGATTTAACTGGAAAATATTCATTGGTGAATTTTTTTGCATCTTGGTGCACAACCTGCCGCGCTGAACATGAGATTTTGCTAAAATTACAAAGCGAAAAAATTATCGATATTTACGGAATTGCTTGGCGCGATATTGACGAAAATACCAAATCCTATTTGGAAGAAAGCGGCAATCCTTTCAAAAGAGTCGCCAAAGATAGTCGCGCCTTATTCACAAAAATAACTGGGATTGAAGCCGTTCCAGAGACTTTGATTATTGATCTGAATGGAAATGTTGTGATGAGATATCGCGGAAATTTACAAGATTTTTCGATTGATGAGATAAAGGAATTTTTGAGAGAGAATCGGTGATTGCGGTGTTTGAAAGCGGAGAGATCCTGAAACAAGTTCAAGGCGTAATAAGTTCGGCCAATTTGGTTCGGATTTTAAATCATAATTCAATGTCATGCTGAGCTTGTCGAAGCATGATTCAGTCTTCGGTGTCATGAATCATGCTTCGACAAGCTCAGCATGACACGGAGTTTTTTGTGCTTTTGATCAATCGGTTTCTTTAGTCGGATTGAATATACCTTCCCACAAACCACAAACAAAAAAGCCGACTCACTTTTTCAGCGAATCGGCTTTTTAATTTCTAAAACTTCAGAAAATTAAACTGCTTTAGCAACTTTTTTCTTGGCTTCTTTTTTCACCAAAACTTTTTTTTCTTTAACGATTTTTACTTCTTCTAATTTTCCTAGCTTGATCAATTTCTTTTTGATTTGGACTCTAAGTTTTTTAGCAAGATCAGTAAATTTAGCGTAACGATGGTTAACTAAAAAATTATCAATACTGCCATATTTGTTGACCGTTCTAAGCGTCGAAGCAGCAATTTTTAAAGTTAGATCTGATCCAAGAGCATCGCTCTTGAAAGAAATAGTTTTTAAATTTGGTAAAAATCTTCTTCTTGTTTTGCGATTTGAGTGGGAAACTTTATTTCCCGACATCACGCCAACAGCAAGCAATTCGCATATTCTAGACATGTAACAAACCTAAATTGAATTAAAATTAATCACCCTTACCACAGTCGAAAGCAGCGCCGCCAGCAATGGCAGAAACGATCGCTGGAGCACCAAACATTGCAGCAATACCAGCGGCAACACCGATCATCAAACCCCAAGAAACTTTACCAGTAAAGAAACCGATACCGATTGAAATGATTGCAAAAGCCGCAAAAGCTTTACCAGCATTTCCGGTTATGATTTGCATCACGTTACACATCACATCCACCAAAACGTTATTATTGGCACCAGCTGTCTGAGACCCATAGCTTTCTGCAAAAGCATCAGAAGACAAAACTGGCACAATCGCCGGAGCAATCGCTAAAAAGACAAAAGACAAAAGAGTGGTTTTTGCCAAAAAAGCTGAAATTTTTTTCATAGTTTATGTGAATTGTTGAGGAATTTTGAACTGATGTGATTGGCTATTGAGCCACCAATCTGTAAAGCGTGGCGCAACTTGCATGAGCTGTTTTAAAAATGCAACAAAGAATTTTTGAATTACTTTAAAAGTTTTATTTCCCATTCCAAATTGACACCTGATTTTTCTTTCACCAATTTTTTTACCTTATCACCAAGATCAATTAAATTTCGCGCTGAAGCCTTGCCACGATTGATCATAAAGTTGCAATGCTTTTCTGAAATTTGCGCATCTCCTTCGATCATTCCGCGACATCCAGCTTCGTCAATTAGCTGCCACGCTCTTTTTTCTTCAGGATTTTTGAATGTACTTCCGCCTGTTTTTGCACGAATTGGTTGCGCTTTTTCGCGCTGAATATTGAGTTCAGAAATTTTTCCTGATACCGCTTCAACAGTTGATTTTACTGCTTTAAACACAGCTTCGACAAAAATAAAATTTTTTGAAATTTTATTGCCACGATAAAAAAATCCAAAATCTGCATTCGATAATTCGATTAGATTTCCGTTAAAATCCAAAGCTTTTGCGCTCATTAATATTTGCGAAATATCTGATCCGTAACATCCCGCATTCATGGCAATTGCGCCTCCAACCGATCCCGGAATTCCTGAAAAAAATTCTAAACCTGCAAGAGCAGAATTTTTGCTATGCAGTGCAACATTGCCACAAAGCGCTGCGGCACCGGCTTTGACGGTTTCTCCTTCACAAGAAATTTTGGCGAATTCTCCCGAAAGCCTGATGACCACTCCCTTCACACCATCATCGCTGATGATTACATTCGATGCCGCTCCAAGAATTTGCACCGGAATTTCTTTCGGACAATTTTTTAAAAAATCTTGTAAATCCACAAGATCAGCGGGACGAAAAAGAATTTCGGCTTTTCCACCAACATCAAACCAGCTTTTTAATTCTGCATTTTCGCGATAGATTCCGCGTACTTTTGGTAAGGCGTAAGTCATGCTTTGATCAAATTAAAAATTACCGATGCTCGACCTTCTTTTGCAGCTTTTTTTTGATATTTTGTTTCGGTCCAATCGGTAGGAAAATTTTGCCAATCTTGTTTGGAATTTGCCGTCCAAAAAAATTTTTTACTGCGTAAAATTTCAGAGAGAATCCAAATTTTGTAAGAGTCGTGATCCGTTACTATTACTAGCTTCGCACCACTCTTCATTTTCGGCGATAAAACTTCATCCAAAAATTCTGCGGTGATTAAGCGTCGTTTAAAATGTTTTGATTTTGGCCAAGGATCTGGAAATAAAATAAAAATTTCGTCGAAAATTTCTGGCTGAAAATTTTGAAATAAAATTCGCACATCTTCGCGAGAAATTTTTAAATTTTGCAGCGGCTCTTTTTCTAATTTAGCCAGTAAATTCACTACTCCGTTGAGATGAGGCTCTGAGCCTAAGAAAAATATTTCAGGATTTTTTTTTGCTTTTTCGAAAAGAAAATCGCCAAAGCCGAAACCGATTTCCAAAACAGTCGACGGTCCACGGTCCACGGTCGACAGTGAATCAATCTCATATTTCGGTAAAAAATTTTCGAGGAGGAAGTTTTTGTGATCAGAAAGTTTGCGGGATTTTATGCGTCCGAAGCTACGAATTAAGCGGCTATTTTGACAATTTTTTGACTCTGTTTTCATGCCTTCCTTTTTCAAAATCGCTGTTCAAAAAAGCTTTTACTGAAGCAAGAGCATTTTTTTCTGAGATCAATCTCTCACCTAGGCAAATCACATTCGCATCATTGTGAGAGCGCGATAATTTTGCAGTTTCAACATTATGACAAAGCGCTGCCCTGATATGTTTGAAGCGGTTTGCTGCGATTGAAATTCCTATTCCGCTACCACAAATTAAAATGCCAAATTCGGCAGAATTTTTTTTGATTTTTTTGCAGAGTTTTTGTGCGTAATCAGGGTAATCGACTGATTTTTCTGAGGAATTACAACCGAGATCAACTGGCTTAAATCCTAGCTCTGTAAGTTTTTTGATGAGAAATTTCTTTAGAGCAAATCCGGCGTGATCAGAAGCAATATAAAAAAAATTGGCCTGAACTTTTTTCATCTAAAAAATAAAACGAACTAACGTTTACGATAAGTCTGAGCTTTGCGGGCTTTTTTGAGGCCGTATTTTTTACGTTCAACGACACGTGAATCACGAGTTAAAAATCCACCAACTCTCAAGGCTTTGTGATTTGTAGGATCGAAAGCAACCAATGCCTTGCTGATTCCGTGAGCTAATGCGCCAGCTTGTCCACTTTTTCCGCCACCAGAAAGTGTGGCAACTACATCGAATTTATTATCGCCCTTAACCACTGCAAAAGGGGCTTTGGCGATGTTAAAAAGAATTTCTCTTCCGAGGTAAATTCTGGCATCAAGATCATTAACTTTAATTTTTCCTGTGCCTTTTTTAATCCAAACGCGTGCTGCAGCATTTTTTCTTTTGCCGGTTGCGTAAGAGCGGCCTTGAGCATCAATTTTAGGCTCTTTTTTAATCGCTGGTTCAAGCGCTTCTTTGATTTCGAGAATTTTTTCTTTAATGACTGAAGACATAAATTTTTAGTTAGTTTTTTTGTTTTTACGGTTCATAGCTGCAACATCCAAAATTTGTGGATTTTGGCCTTGATGCTTGTGCTGCGTGCCTTTGTAGAGGTGCAATTTTACCATGATGTCGCGTTGCAATGGTCCGCGAGAAATCATTCTTTCAACCGCATATTGCAAAATTCTTTCCGGATATTTTCCTTCGATGATTTGGCGAGCGTTTCTGTCTTTGATTCCCCCTGGATGCCCAGTATGCCAGTAGTAAAGTTTTTCGGCATATTTTTTGCCGGTTAATTTTACTTTTTCAGCATTGATGATAACAACGTGATCGCCACAATCGAGGTTTGGTGTAAAAGTTGCTTTGTGCTTGCCACGCAAAATATTTGCAACGATTGATGAGAGTCGGCCGACAACGAGATCTTCGGCATCGATAAGCCACCATTTTCTTTCGATTTCTTTGGGCTTAGCAACGTAAGTTTTGAGCATAAAAATTCCTTATTCTGTTCGTTCGTTTTGATAAATTTTATAGAGTTTTTTCTAAAGACTTCTAGCGGGAGGGCGGCGCATTAAAGTGACGGCAAGCCAAATGTCAATATCAAAAAAATTCTGGCGTAAACTCTGGTCTATACTCGCTGAGCAAGATGCTGAAAGAGTGAACATCGACATAACGTCCGCGATGATAACGATGTTGGCGCAATACTCCTTCAAGCGTGAAGCCCATTTTTAGCAAAAGATTTCTCGATGGAAGATTTTCAGTAGAAGCAACGGCTTCGATGCGATTCACTTTTAAAGTTTGAAATCCGTATTTTAGCGCCGCTTTAATCGCTGCGCTTGTGATGCCCTGACGCCAATATTCGCGCGCTAAGTCGTAACTTAATTCAACTCGACTTTGGTAAGCATTGTGACTCGTAAGACCGATTGTGCCGATCAAATGATTGTCTTTTTTGTCAGCAATTGCGAAATAAAGTCCGTCATTTTGATAAAAAACTCGACGCCAATAACCAAGCTCTTTTCTAGCTTCTTCGACATCTTTCGGAATTTCGCAAAGTATAAATTTGTTAACTTCCGGATCGGAATAATAACGAAAAAAATCTTCAGCATCGGCATCGCATTTTTCACGCAACACAAAATCTCCGATGTCGATTATGGGGAAAATTCTTTGTGGAATTTGAGGATAAGTTGGAACTTGGATAGGTGACGGCTGCATTAAAATATTGATAATTTTTTGGACTGGAGAGAGGTTGAATTCAAAGCAAGTTAGCAATCAAAATTATATTTCAAAATGAAATTTCTAGCACAGATGGACGAAATGATGTCCGTTAATATCGACACGGATTCAACATTCGCAATACTTCTCGAGGCTCAAAACCGTGGGCATGAAATTTTTTATTATCTACCGAGCGACTTAAATTTTGACTTCACCGCAAAAAAATTAAGCGCCGTGGTGAAAAAAATTCGCCTCAAAAACCAAAAAGGAAATCACTGCGAAATTCTCGAAACTAAAGAGCAAGATCTAACAAAATTCGATGTGATTTTAGTCCGACAAGATCCGCCTTTCGACATGAATTACATCACCTCAACTTACCTTTTGGAAAAAATTAAAGATCAGGTTCTGATTTTGAACAATCCAAGCGAAATCAGAAATTGTCCGGAAAAAATTTTCATTTCTGACTTTCCGGATTTAACTCCACCAACCTTGGTCACGAGCAGCTTAAAGCAGATCAGAACATTTCAAGATGAACATGAAAATATCATTTTAAAACCGCTTTATTTTTGCGGAGGAGAAGGTGTGACTCTGATAAAAAACGGCGACTCCAATCTCGGTTCAATTTTTGAAATGATGATGAAAACTTACGCCTCACCAATCATCGCACAAAAATTTTTACCAGAAATTAGCAACGGAGATAAAAGAATTTTACTGGTCGATGGAGTCGCTGTTGGAGGCATTTCTAGGATTGCTCAAGCTGGAGAAGTTCGTGCAAATTTGCATGTCAGCGGGAATGTTGCGCAAAAATTGGAGCTATCAAAAAGAGATCAGGAAATCTGCAATCGCATCGGCGGAGAGCTAAAAAAACGCGGATTATTTTTTGTCGGCATCGACGTGATCGGAGATTATTTAACTGAAATCAACGTAACCTCTCCGACCTGTATTCCAGAGGTTAATCGACTGAATGGGGGGAGGATTGAGGAGGTGGTTGTGGAGAAGATCGAGGAGAGTATCAAATCGCACGTGTCATGCTGAGCTTTTGACATTACCAACCCACTTCCACCAACTTCACCACCCGACTATCCGCATCAATAATTTTAAAATTCATTCCGTATTTTTTTATCTCTTCCCCAACTTCCGGAACTCGCTTGAATAGCAGCATCGCAAAGCCACTCACAGTTTCGAATTCATCGTCATTTTTTCTAATTTTTTTCTGCAAAATTTCTTCCATTTTTTCGATTTCCACTCGACCACCAAATTGAAAAACGGAATCGGAAATTTTTTTGATGCGGAAAAATGAATTGTCAGAAGGCAAATCATGCTCGTCTTCGATGTCTCCGACAATTTGCTCGACGATGTTTTCGATAGTCACAAATCCATCAACTCCGCCAAATTCATCCAAAACAATTGCGACGTGAACCCGCGCCATTCGCATACGCAACATCACATCCAACAATTTCATCGATCCGGGAATAAATAAAATTTTTCGTAAAATTTTTGTGACGGAAAAAGTTTGATCCTCGTCGCATAAAAATTTCGCCAAATCTTTGCTGTGAATGAAGCCGATTATTTCGTCAAAATTTTCTTTAAAAACTGGGATGCGAGTATGACCATTTGTGGTGATGGTTTTTTTGATTTCCTCCAAAGTTGCATCGTGCGCGATCGCAATAACGTCAGCTCTCGGAGTCATTATGCCGGAAACTTTTTTGTCACCGAAAGAAGCGATATTTTTGAACATTTTTTTTTCTTCCACATTGATCAAGCCCTCTTTTTCATAGGCTTCGAGCAAGTGAGAGATGACCGAAAAAAATGATTTTTTTGTTTTTCTGCCGAACAAATGAAGAAAAAAACTGAATAGTTTTTTGAGATGAGACTTTTTTTCTAGCCTACTGGGATAACCTTCCATCGATTAATTATTTTGTTGATATGGGTTTTTTATTTTAAAATTTTTCAGAATTTTAATTTCTAAACCTTCCATGATTTTTGCCATTTTTTTATCTTCGTGATCATGTCCGATAAGGTGTAGAATGCTGTGCAAAATCAGGTGCGTGAGATGATCTTCAAATTTCTTTTCTTGTGCAAGAGATTCTTTTTTTACCGTTTCGTAAGAAATTAATATATCCCCAAGGAACAAGTGTTTGCGCGGCTTTACAGCTTTTCTTAATCCAACTTTTCTGATTAATTTTTCATCCAAAGCGCAAAAAGACAAAACATTTGTCGGCTTATTTTTATCGCGAAATTGTGAATTTATTTTTTTAATTTGAGCGTCGCAAACAAGTGAAATCGAGACTTCCAAGGTTAAATCTTTTTTCAAAATTTTTTTAAGATCGGTAAAGGGAATTATTTTTTTACAAACTTCCTCAACAAATTTTTCGCTACCTTTCCACTTTTTACTTTTTGCAACGAGGTCAATAAAAATCATGCTTCGCAACCATTAAAATTAGGACAAAGTTTAAATTTTTTCGGACAAATTCTATGCATTTTTTTTCCAGAAAAAATTTGTGAATCAGAATTTAAACTCACTGCTTTACAAATTTCGGACAAGGCTTTGATGAAGTGCCCATCAACATTCAAAGCCGGAACTCGCAGATAATTTTTTGCACCAAATTTCATCGCCAATTTTTTATATTGGATGTCAAGTTCAACCAAAGTTTCGGAGTGATCTGAGACGAAAGAAACTGGCAGAATTACCGGAATTTTTTTATCCAAAACTGCTCTTTTGATTTCATGCTCAAGGCTTGGCGCAGTCCATTTCAACGGCCCAACTTTTGATTGATAGCAAATTCGAAAATCAATTTTTTCAAAATTTTCCGACAAATTTTTTACGATTTGATTCGTAGTTTCCGTAACGTGAAAAACGTAGGGATCGCCAGCATCAATCAGCTTCTGCGGCAATCCATGCGCTGAAAATAAAAAACGAAATTTCTCCAAATTTTTATCGCGAAATTTGAAAATTGTTTGTTTGATTAAAAGCACGTGAGCCCTGATAAAATCTGGTTCAACAGGATAACAACAAACAGTTTTTATCGGAATTTTTTTGCTGATTCTTCTGGCAAAAATTGACAATTTTTCTGTAAATTCTTTCACGGAAGAATCGCTGGTAGCGCTAGAAAATTGTGGATAAAGCGGCAGTAAAATTAT
This sequence comes from uncultured Alphaproteobacteria bacterium, assembly GCA_903849835.1. Taxonomy (GTDB): domain Bacteria; phylum Pseudomonadota; class Alphaproteobacteria; order Rickettsiales; family UBA1997; genus UBA2645. The sequence goes on along the minus strand of CAINKA010000141.1, from coordinate 13,534 downwards.
TTGGTTTGGATCGTAATCCATAACTTTTTCAACCACATCACGAGCGCGTGGATTGAAGTATCTCATCACCACAAAAACTTTAAAATTTCCAAAAAATGAAAGCTCTAACTCAAGAGCGTGGGCCTGCGAATTTGTTATGTCGAGCAGAGGAGACCTTCCTCCGATTTGCTCATAAATTTTTCGCGCTTTCGCGGCTCTTGTTCTTGAAATTAATTTCGCCAAAAAAAATCGAAATGGCTGCGGAAGAGAAATTATCGCCTTGTCGTTGAAGAGGTTGAACAGAAAATTTTGCACCGATGAAAGCCTGTCTGGACCACCAAGATTGAATAAAATAACTGCGGTTTTTTTATCGGTAAATTTCATCGCGAAAGAAAGTTTCTGACCGAAATGCTGCAAATAAAAATGATTGAAAAAATCGCGATAATTACTGGGCTAACGGTTAAATCATAACTCGTTGCAAGCTTGAAAGACGTGGATGAAACGACAATTCCAAATGCTAAACTTAGCAGCATCATTTGCTTGGCAGACGCGGAAAAAATTCGCGCAATCGCTGCCGGCAAAATCAACAAAGCTGTCATCAAAAAAACTCCGACAATTTTCACGGACAAAGCAATCACAAGTGCAAGCAAAAGCAAAAAAGAAAAATTCCAAATCTCAGTTTTAACATTTTCAATTCGCGCCAAATCTTGGTTAATGTTGATCAATAAAATTTTCTTAAAAGCAAAAATTACGTAGAAAATTGTCGCCACAGAAATCGCTGCAAGCGCTTGAATTTCCTGATCCGAAACCGCCAACACATCTCCAAAAATATACGAGGCAAAATTAAAATCTTTGATCCAAACATCGTTCAAAATAATCGCGACCGCAACGCAAAAATAAGATGAGATCATGATGATGATATCTTTGGAAAAAAAACGATTTTGAGAAAGGGTGGTAACCAGCGCGGCAAAAATAATTGCAAAAATAATCAAAGCGAAAATCTGATTCATTTCAAAAATAACGCTAAAAGCCAATCCGAGCAAAACGGCGTGTGACAAGGCGTCGCCGAAATAAGATAATTTTTTCCACAGCACAAAAACTCCAAGAGTCGAGCAAGAAATCGCAATTAGAATCACTGCCAAGAGAGGTTGTAGAAGGAAGGCTTCAAGCACTTGAGTTTTTTATTTTGAGTTAGTAGTTCGTAAGAAAATTTTAAGAAATTCCCAACAAATTAACGCATGCTAGTAAAAATTCAGAAGTCGCTTTCTTCTTTTATGAAAAAGCAAATCAACCAAAAATCTACAAAAACTTTGGCGAATTATCATCATGAGCATGATGTCAAACATAGCGCCGAAGAGGCTTCGGCAGAGGTTGGAGAAGAAGTAAAAGCTGAAGAAGATAAAAGCGAAGAGGAAAAAGCGAAAGAGTTAGACGAGGCAAAAAAAGCGTCGCGCAACAAAGCGGGAGAGCGTGATCAAGTTGAGATGTTCAAAAAATTGCTCATACAAAGCATCATGAAATACACTTTGCTAATTGCGATTTTGGCAATTTTTGCGATTGGCACGATTAAATCTGGTCCGGCAATTGTAAAATTTTTTAACGGATTTCTCTCTAAAATTTTGATGGGCGGACTGCGTAAATAGCCATTCTGTGGCAAGTTTGACTTTTTATTTTTTCTCCTTATCAAGCGCCGCCCAACTTAAATCTTCCAGCCCAAATGGTTTCTAAATCACATCAATCAAATTTTTCTAAAAAAGAGCTTTTGGATTTTTATCGCGAAATGCTTTTGATCCGACGCTTTGAGGAAAAGGCCGGACAGCTTTACGGCATGGGATTGATCGCGGGATTCTGCCATCTCTACATCGGCCAAGAAGCAATCGCTACGGGCATGCGCAACACAATGCAAAAAGGCGACAAAGTCATCACAACCTATCGCGACCACGGCCACATGATCTCCATCGGTTCCGATCCAAAAAAAATTATGGCTGAACTTCTTGGCCGCGCTGACGGCTCCTCGAAAGGCAAAGGCGGATCGATGCATCTTTTCGATCTCGAAAAACATTTTTACGGCGGACATGGAATTGTCGGCGCTTCAGTGCCGATCGGCGCCGGACTTGCCTTCGCCGATAAATATCGCGGCAATAACAACGTCACTTACTGCTATTTCGGCGACGGCGCTGCTCATCAAGGCCAAGTCTATGAAAGCTTCAACATGGCTAAGCTGTGGAATCTGCCAGTTCTTTTCATCATCGAAAATAATCACTATGCGATGGGAACTTCACTGAAACGCGCTTCTTCGATCGACGAGCTCCACAAGCGCGGAATCGGCTTCAACATTCCCGGCGTAAAAATCAACGGCATGGATATTTTTGACGTGATCAAAGACGGGCAAAAATGCGTCGATTACGTCCGCGCCGGCAACGGCCCGATGATTCTAGAAATGGACACCTATCGCTATCGCGGCCACTCAATGTCTGACCCCGCAACCTATCGCAGCAAGGAAGAGCTAAATTGCCAAAAAGAAAAAGACCCGATCGATTCATTGCGCGCCCACATCCTCACCAACAAAATCGCCTCCGAAGATGATTTTAAAAAAATCGACGACAGCACAAAAATCAAAATCAACGACATCGTCGAGTTTGCTAAAAACAGTCCAGAGCCGGATGAGTCCGAGCTTATGACGGAAATTTATAACTGAGAAAATTTAGGATTTTAGATTTTAGATTTAGGATTTGTTGAAAATTATCGCTTCAATCACAACGCCTCTAAATCTTAAATCTAAAATCCTAAATCCTAAATCTAAAATCCCATGACCCTCCGAAAATTAACAGTCCGAGAAGCCTTGCGTGAAGCGATGGCGGAAGAGATGAGAACAACTCCAGAAGTATTCGTAATGGGTGAAGAAGTGGCGGAATATAACGGCGCTTACAAGGTCACACAAGGCTTGTTGGCCGAGTTCGGAGAGAAGCGCGTCATCGACACTCCAATCACAGAGCACGGTTTTGCCGGCTTGGCTGTAGGTGCGGCATTTGCTGGCTTGAAACCTGTCGTCGAGTTTATGACTTTCAATTTCGCCATGCAGGCCATGGATCAAATCGTGAATTCCGCTGCAAAAACTTGCTACATGTCGGGCGGACAAGTCAGTTCACCGATCGTATTTCGTGGCCCGAATGGCGCCGCCTCTCGCGTCGGAGCGCAACATTCGCAATGCTACGCCGCTTGGTTTGGTTCGATTCCAGGATTGAAGGTAGTTTCGCCCTACTCTGCCGCTGATTGCAAAGGCTTGCTCAAATCCGCAATTCGCGATCCAAATCCTGTAATTTTCCTCGAAAATGAAATCACTTACGGCATGTCTTTCGAAGAGGAATATGACGAAGATCACATTGTCGAAATCGGCAAAGCAAAAATTCTTCGCGAAGGAAAAGACGTCACAATCATCGCTTTTTCTTTGGTCGTAAAATATGCGCTCGAAGCCGCAGAAATATTGGCTGGCGAAGGAATCGAAGCCGAAGTAATTGACCTTCGCACCATCCGCCCAATCGATCGCGAAACAATCGTAAATTCGGTGAAAAAAACTTCACGCTGCGTAACGGTTGAAGAAGGATTTCCTTTCGCTTCAATTGGCAGCGAAATCGCTTCAATTCTGATGGAAGAAGCATTCGATTATCTCGACGCACCAGTAAAAAGACTTGCCTCGGTTGATGCTCCACTTCCTTACGCCGCAAATCTCGAAAGCCTTGCCCTACCTAAGACCAACAACATTATCGCAGCAGTTCGTGAAATTTGTTTTAGAAGCTAAAATTTACAATTTTGTTAAGAATCACAACATCACGAAGCCGCTTTTTATCGGCTATTTCATCGCCATCTTCGCCATTTTTTATTTCACATTTTTCACATTTTTCGGCGACAAAGGTTTGATCGAATATTTCGCTCTTAAAAAACAAATCGAAAATAAAGAAATCGCCAAAGAAGAGCTCGCAACCAAGATGCAAGCGAAGAAAAATATGGTCGACGGAATGAATTCTGAAGCGTTAGACGTCGATCTTTTAGATGAGCAAGCAAGAAAAGTTTTGGGTTATGCTGGAAAAAATGAAGTCGTAATTTACCAAGATAAAACCAACCAAGAATAGCAAAAATGGCTCAAGAAATTTATCGCAAACTCGTTCATCTTTTACTTTTGCTAATCCCGATCGCCTACTACCACTTCGGTAAATGGCAGAGCTTGATAATCTTCGCGCCGATCTCCACCGCCTTTATTTCGCTTGATTATCTGCGCCGTAAAAATCCTAAAATTAAAATAATTTTTGCTAAAATTTTCGGCCCAATTTTGAGAGAACATGAGCTCACGGGCGATAAATTATGCGGCGCGAGTTTTGTCGCGCTTGCCGCTTGCATTAATTTTTCTATCTTCAAAGCAGAAATTGCCGTAACTTCTTTTGTAATTCTCGCAATCTGCGATGCCATGGCGGCGTTGGTTGGAAAGTCAATTCCTAGCAAACCATTTTTTGAAAAATCCACCGCAGGGTCAGCAGCATTTTTTATCAGCGGCACGATTATTTTATTCGTTTGCGGCGGAATTTTTGATTCACGATTTTGGTTCTATTTCTTCGGATTTTTCGCTTTATTTTGCGTCACAATAATCGAGGCGAGACCTACACTATTCAATACCGACGATAATTTTACGATCCCAATCGGTTTTTCCGCGATCATGACTTTTTTTGATGTGATTTGGAATTACAATTATTGAGCGGGCTGGCACAAGGTCAGCCTCTACGGATCGTCACACTCGCATAAATTCTCCTACCCTCAAGGGTCGCCCGCCAAACTATCCAAAAATGTTCCCAAAAGATTTTCCCGAAAAATTACGCTCGACAATTTTGGCCTCGGAAGTCGTTGGAAAAAAAGTAAAATTAAAATCGCGCGGCAGGGAATTTTATGGCCTCTGCCCCTTCCACAACGAAAAAACTCCCTCCTTCACCGTCAATGACCAAAAGGGTTTTTATCACTGTTTTGGCTGCTCGGCGCATGGCGATGTGATCAGCTTCGTGATGAATTCCGATGGGCTTGATTACAAAAATGCCGTCACAAAATTAGCCGATGATTTCGGCATTCCGATTCCTCAGGTAAAGTTCGATCCAATCAAAGAAAACCTACTTGAACGCGATTATTTAATCCTCGAAAAAGCCTGCCAATTTTTTGAAAAAAATCTTCACGAAGGATCGGTGTCAGAAGCGCGAAACTACCTCAAAAAAAGAAATTTAAATTCCACAATTTCCAAAAAATTCCGACTCGGATTCGCCCCGAATTCCTACGAATCTCTGACCAATTTTTTAAAATCAGAAAGCTTCACCGACTCAGAGATTTCTAGAACCGGAATCATCGGACAAAATGACAAAAAAAAATTTTACGACAAATTTCGCAACCGCATAATTTTTCCAATCAACAACAAAAAAGGCCATGTCATCGCCTTCGGTGGACGCACGATTGGCGAGGACATGCCGAAATATCTCAACTCCTCCGAAACAGAAATTTTCAAGAAAAATCAGACGCTTTACAATTTCGACAAAGCTCGCAAAGCCATATTCGACAAGGGTTATGCTGTTGTCGTCGAAGGATACATGGATGCAATTTCACTTTTTGCGAACGGGCTTGAAAACGTTGTGGCGGGCCTTGGAACAGCGCTTGGAGCTGAACATTTGAAAGAACTTTTTTACAACACCGATAAAATCGTGATTTGTTTGGATGGCGATTCAGCCGGCATTCGCGCCGCTAAACGCACTTCCGAAATCGCACTTCCACTAGTCACAGCAAAAAAAAATATCGCCTTCGCTTTTCTGCCGAACCAAATGGATCCTGACGATTTCATCAAAGAATTTGGCGCGAAAGAATTGGAGAAAATTTTTATCAATCCGACTCCTCTTTCCGAAAGTCTTTTTGAATTTGCTTTTACCGAGCTTGGAATTGACAGAAATAAAAAAATTTCAGCAGAAAATAAAGCTAAGATCGAGGCTAATTTAGCCAATAAAATCGAGGCTATTCGCGATAATGCCTCTAAAAAATATTTCTCACTTTTTTTCAAAGATTCACTTTTTTTTCTGGGAAGAAATTTTGGGAAAGAGAAAAAAAATCCGATAGGAAATTTTGGTGGAAGAATTTTTCCTAAAAACTCCGCTAACGCCCAAGATTCTTTGGCGATAAATATCATCGCTTTCATCGTGAAATTCCCAGAGCTGGCAAGCTTTCGCGACGATATTTCCGACGTCAAAGAAATGCAATTTAGCAACGAAAATTTGATGCAGCTAAAAGAATCTCTGATCGAACTAATCGAAAATGGTGAAAAAAATTTACTTCCAGCCCTTGAAAAAGCTGGACGCGATAATGATATCTCCGAGGTAAAAAATATTCTTGCAAGGCTTGGGGACTCTACTCTAGACTCGAATCTCGTTCAATTTCGCATTCTACTTCTGAAAGATTTATTACTTCAGGTAAGCCAGCAATATCAAGAATCTCTAGGCGAAATCGATGAAATTGAAACTCATCAAAGCGCAATCACAAGTCAAAAAATCAAAGAAATTTTCGATTACAAACGCTCTCTCGAGCAGCAAATTTTGTCTTTGGAATTAGAAGAGTAGCGAGAATTTTGAGAGCCTGCATTCAAACTTTCAATGTCATGCTGAGCTTGTCGAAGCATGATTCAAGCCACATGCTTCGACAAGCTCCGCATGACATTGATGGATTTAATCGTTAAAATTTTCGATTTTCTGCAAGTCAAAAAAATTACAAATAATAACCAAGAGGAACCATGCCAGCAAAGAAAAAAATCGTGAAAAAACCAGCGAAAAAATTAGCTGCGGTGAAGAAAATAAATAAGCCCGCAAAGCCAATAAAGAAACAGGTTAAGGCGGTTAAAAAAATTCCTACAAAAAAAATTGTGGGGAAGAAAAAAATTCAGCCAAAAAAACCTGCTAAAATTGTAAAAAAAATTACACCCAAAATCACAAAAAAAATCGCACCAAAAAAACCTGTAAAAATTGCAAAACCAAAAAAAATAAAAGCGGTAAAAGTTAAAGCGGTAAAAATCAAAAAAGAACCGAAGCCTAAAAAGGAAAGAAAGTTAAAAATAAAAATCCCCGTCAATGACAGAACCAAAGCACTCGCTGAAAAATTTCAATTGATTCAAGGCGTCAGATCAGCGCTGCAAAAAAAAGATGAGGAAGGCAAAAAACTTTCAGACGATCTCGCGGATAAATTAAAAAAACTTTTAGCAATCGGAAAAACTCAAGGATTTTTAACTCACGAACAGATCAACGAAAATATCGATTCCGACCTTGATCCACGCAAGCTCGATCGCATTCTAGACATCCTCACCGAATTCAAAATTCAAATCATCGAGAAGGAAGATGATCTCGAAAAATTACTCGAAGAAGGTCTCGCCGCAAAAGACGAAGAAAAAAGCCAGAAGCGCAGTGAAGACTCTGTCAAAACCTACCTCAAATCAATGAGCACGGTAAAACTTTTGACTCGCGAAGACGAAGTTTTAATCGCGATGCGTATCGAAGAAGGCCGCAACAAAACCGTAAAAGCGCTTTACCAAAGCCCAATCATCATGCGCCATTTCATCGAATGGTATAATGGCCTTTCAGGCGGCACTATCCTGCTTCGCGACATCATTCGCATCGACGAAACTTACAATTCAGAATTGGAAGAAATCATAAAAAATAACGAGCAAGCAGCGGCAGAAAGCGAAGAAAATCAGGAAGGAAATGTTGAGGAGGTCAACGTTACAGCCATCATCAACGAGCAAACTGACGCTGCAGAAGCTGCGGAAACCTTATTCGAAGATGAAGAGCTTGAAGAGATCGACGAAAGCGTGGTTTCGTTCGTTTCGATGGAAAGAATTTTGATGCCAAAAATGCTCGATCTCTTCCAAAAAATTGCTCATGTTTGTCAAAAAATTCTCGATAAATCTGAGAGCAGAACTTACGAACAAGCCAAGACCGACAAGGATATTAACAAGCTAAAGGTTGAATTCGAAAGATTGTCGCAAGAGGTTAGTTTCAACGACTCTCTGATCAAAGCATTGGTCGATCAGCTTTACGAAGCGCAGCAAAAACTAATTTCAATCGAGATCGATTTGCTTCGATCTTCGCAAGAATTCAACATCGACAAAACTGACTTTTTAAAACATTATCCAGGCGTTGAAGAAGGCGACAAATGGCTGAAAAAAATCGCCGCGCTCAAAGATAAAAAATGGCAAAATTTTGCTTCTAAAGGCAAAGAAAAAATTAAAGAAGTTCAGACCAGAATCGGAAAATTTACAAAAATTATGGGCTTGGGAATCGTTGATTTCAAAGTCTTGATCAACATTTTGCGTCGCAGCCAAGAAGAGGAATTAAAAGCGAAAAAAGAAATGATTGAGGCCAATTTGCGTCTCGTAGTTTCAATCGCCAAAAAATACACCAATCGCGGTTTACAATTTTTGGATTTGATTCAGGAGGGCAATATCGGCCTGATGCGCGCCGTCGACAAATTCGAATATCGTCGCGGTTACAAATTTTCGACTTACGCAACTTGGTGGATTCGCCAAGCCATCACCCGCGCCATTGCTGATCAATCGCGCACGATCCGCATCCCGATCCACATGGTCGAAACGATTAACAAAATCGTGAAGACTTCGCGCCAACTCACGCAAGAACTCGGTCGCACACCCGACGCGCAAGAAATCGCCGACAGGCTTCTAATGCCCGTCGACAAGGTTCGCAAAGTTCTTCGCACCTCCAAAGACCCCGTCAGTCTTGAATCCCCGATCTCCGGCGACGACGATGAAAGCGTGCTCGGCGACTTCATTGAAGACAAAGCCGCAGTCTTGCCTTTCGATGCCGCATCACATTCCAAGCTGAAAGAAGTTACGGCGCAAATGCTGTCGTCACTCACCCCACGCGAAGAACGAGTGCTGCGCATGCGCTTCGGCATTGGGATGGTGACCGATCACACTTTGGAAGAAGTTGGTAAACAATTTTCAGTTACGCGCGAACGGATCCGTCAAATCGAAGCGAAAGCACTGAAAAAATTGCAACATCCGAAGAGAGCGAAATTGCTGAAAAGTTTTTTGACGGATGTTTAGGAGAATTCTTTAAATCCACGTCATTCTTGGCCGCAAGGCCGAGGATCTCGGGGGCTCGGCTCCGAAAGTCAAACTCCCGAGATCCTCGGAACTTCGTTCCAAGGATGACGAAAAAGAAAAAATACCCCGTCAGAATTTTTTTTCTGACGGGGTATTTTTTTGTTTGATGGTTGAGATTTTAGTAGGGGCTGGCCTTGTGCCAGCCCGCGGGACGACACGCGGGTCCCCGCCCCTACGAAAGTCACACATGATTCAATCCGTAGGGGACGACCCGCGTGTCGTCCCGTGATACGCTACAAGGGATAAATCGTGAATTGGAACGAATTCGTCCCACCTCCAGCGGCTGGACTGGGTTTGTAACCCAGTCCACAGGGTCAGTTAAAACTAAAAGAGGAAATGAACGTGAGGACGAGGTTGCAAACCCCGTCCTGCAGAGTGGTGAAATAAAAATCGAACTCGCGACGAAAAAATCCTCCGACCTCGCTTTCGCGAGGCCACCTCCTTTTTCAAAGGAGGTTAAGACGAGCAAAACCCTCTTTGCAAAAGAGGGTGGATCAATCGCGACAGCGATTGAGACGGGTGATTTCTCGGGAGGTGAGAGGAAGTGTTAAAAAATGAAATCTGAACTTAGTGACGAAAAAATCTTTCTTCTGCTCGCGTCGCCGAAAACAGCCGTTAAGGCTGTTTTCTCTATTTCCGCAGCCGCTTAAACCCTGCTTCGAGGTCGGTCATCAAATCCTCGACATCCTCCAAACCAACATTAATTCGCAGGCAAGTTTTGTTGCCGTAAGGCCATTTTGTTGCGGTGCGAACTGCGGTTGGATCTACCGGCAGAATCAATGATTCGTAGCCGCCCCATGAATATCCCATTCCGTAGAAATGAAGTCTGTCGACCATTCTTGCCAGTGATTCGTTGGAATATTTGCGATCCAAAATAATGGTGAATAATCCTGCGGCGCCGGTGAAATCGCGCTTCCACAGCTTGTGTCCAACATCTGATTCCAAAGCCGGATAAAAAACTTTCGCAACTTCTGGTCTGCCTTCGAGCCAAGTGGCAAGCTGCAGCGAGGATTTGAAGCAGTGATCCATGCGGATTTTGGAAGTGCGAAGTCCGCGTTGAACCATGTAGCAACTGTGCGGCGATGCGGTTACGGCCATGTAGCGGAAGGCTTCGTACATCACGCGGAAATGTTTTTCCTGCACCGTGATTGAACCCATCATCATGTCGGAATGGCCGTTAATGTATTTCGTGAGAGCCATCACCGACACGTCAACGCCGTGCTCCAACGGCTTAAAATAAATTCCACTCGCCCAAGAATTGTCGAGGATGGTGACAACGCCGCGCTTCTTCGCCACTTTGCAAATCGCTGAAACGTCTTGCACCTCGAAGCTTAGGGATCCGGGGCTTTCCATGAAAATTACTTTGGTGTTTTTCTTGATTAATTTCGCGATGTCAGCGCCGATTAGTGGATTGTAGTAGGTGGTTTCAATGCCGAGTTTTTTCAAAAATTTATCGGCGAAAGAACGCGTTGGCGAATAGGTGTTGTCGACCAAAAGCATGTGGTCGCCTTGTTTCAAAAATGCCACGAGAGCAGTGTTGATCGCAGCCGCGCCCGAAGAGGTGACGAAGGAATTGTAGCCGCCTTCGATCTCAGCAATCGCTCTTTCCAGCGCGAAATTTGTTTGCGTGCCGTAGCGGCCGTATTTGAGTTCGTAAGGCTGAACCAGATCGTTGTTGGAATAGCCGCGCTCAGCGTAGAGCAAATCTTTGAGCGTCGGAAAAACGATTGTTGAAGTTTGGTAGATTGGAGGATTGACCATCCAGCCTTGCTCTTTGGGATCACGTCCAGCGTGGATAATGCGAGTTGCTTCACCGATTTTCTTTTCCATTTTTTTACCGAAGTTTAGTTAAAAATTGCTCATTCTTTTTCCCGCCAAAATATGCACGTGGAAGTGGGGAACGGTTTGATTGGCGTCTGGGCCATTGTTGGAGATGATGCGGAAGCCTGATTTATCTGCTTCAAGCAGAGATGCAATTTCAGAAACTTTTTTGAAAAAATTAGAAATTTCTTCAGCGCCAGCCTGAGCAGTGAAATCAGAAAAATTTTTATATTCACCTTTTGGAACCACTAAAACGTGAATTGGCGCCGCTTTCGAAATGTCGTGAAATGCCAAAACTTTTTCATCTTCGTAAACTTTTAAAGCCGGAATTTCTCCACGGATAATTTTGGCGAAAATGTTATTTTGGTCGTAGGGCATGTTTTGTTTTTTCGAAATTTAGCGATGAAAAATTTATTTCTTCATCAAGCCATTTGGCGATGTCGGAATTGATCCAGCTTAGTGTTTCGATCAATTGCGCGTAATATTGAGGTAGGAGCGGGTTAAGAATTAATTCGCAATGCGAGACCCTGTTTCTGAGTCTGTTAAAATTCTTTAATCGATCACGAATCAAACCTCGAGCCGGGGGTTTTTCTTTATCTAAAAAGATCTTCGACAAAGAAACTCTCCATAAAATTTTATCGTAATCTGGATTAAATAAATTTACCCAAAATCCGAAAGTCAAATTGGAGGTGATGTTGCAAGAATCTATTTCTTTACCTTTCGTCTCTAGACTGGCTCTGGCCTCACAGATCAGATCTCGATGCTTTTTTAAGAAAATTAATTTCTTATTTTCAAACCAAATATTCCCAAAATCTTTTACCAATTGGTCGCTAATCGCATTTCTTAAAATTATCTCAAACTGACTTAACGCGGTATAAAGTTTTTCACCGCACTTCATGTTGAGCCCATAAAGCACAAGGCCCTCACTAAAATCACAATTACCGATTACTTGGATTTTTTCTAATCGAGTTTTGGAAAAATATTTTTCCAAAATGGGTTTTTGGATGTGGTACATATGGTTGGTTTGGTGTTAATTTTAATACATAATTTGTTACGCATTAAGTTGCGTATAACTTGCTTGACAAAAAAAAGTTTATCCTAACTACTGCTAAGCGTGTACCCAAGGAAATCCTCTGGTCGGGAAACCGATTATGACCCTTGGGTTTCTTTTTGCCCGAATTTTACTTCACCCTCTCCACATCAACAGCCACGCGGACCGTAACCATGCGGTCTGGATCAACAACTTTTCCGTCTCTTCCTCCGCCTTTTTTAATTTGATCAACAAGCTCCATGCCTTTGATCACGCGTCCCCAGACGGTGTATTGATTGTCCAAAAATCTCGAATCTTTGGTGACGATAAAAAACTGACTATTGCCGCTATTTGGATCGGAAGCGCGCGCCATTGAAACTGCACCGCGGATGTGAGGCTCGTCGGAAAATTCAGCTTTGATGTCAGGCAATTTACTGCCGCCCATTCCAGTTCCGGTAGGATCTCCGGTTTGTGTCATGAAGCCGTCAATCACGCGGTGAAACACGATGCCATCATAAAATTTTTGACGCGCTAAAAGCTTGATACGCTCAACATGTTTCGGAGCGATTTTTGGCAAAAGTTCGATCACAACGCGACCGTTTTTTAATTCGATGTAAAGAGTGTTTTCCAAATCCATCTTACCTTGTTTTTGTTGAGCTGATGACTGATTCATAAAAGAAAAAAAGAAAGTTAAAAAAGTAAAAAAAGAGAGAAGTTTTTTCATAGCTAAGTTGGTTTGAAGTTAGTTTTTGAATGGTATTTTCTACGAGAAGGCGCGCGGTTTTATGAAATGAAAAACAATTTTCAAACCAAAATATGAGGCTGTCGCAAATCAAAATTTCGACGAAAAGTTTGATTTGTGACAGTCCCATAATTCTCCTTGTTTATTGCCAGAGGCGTTAATATTTTTTCGCGACTTTGAGTTAAAAATTTTCTGCTCAAACACTCCCCCCAAAAAAACAAAAAGAGGTAACACCATGTCAATTAACAAAGTCATTTTAGTCGGTAATGTTGGCCAAGATCCTGACATCAGATCAACCAGCGACGGCCGCGAACTCGCAAATTTTTCTCTCGCAACTTCTGAAAGCTGGAAAGACAAAAGCACTGGCGAAAAAAAAGAAAAAACTGAGTGGCACAAAATTGTTATTTTCTCGCAAGGCCTTGTCGGCATCGTAAAAAATTACGTAAAAAAAGGTTCAAAACTTTACATCGAGGGCTCGATGCAAACTAGAAAATGGACGGACAAAGACGGTGTTGAAAAATACACCACTGAAGTCGTGCTCCAAAATTTCAATTCAACTTTGCAAATTCTTGACTCAAAAGACCGCAATTCATCTGGCTCCGGAGACTCTTACTCCTCAAGCCAAGCAAGCAGCAAACCAAAAAATACTAACGTTTCTGTCGAAGAAACTGACGACGAAATTCCGTTCTAGATTTTTAATTTAGAAAAATTTTAACGCTCTCAAAAGCATCTCTCGATGTCATGCTGAGCTTGTCGAAGCATGATTCGGGCCACGTGT
>CAINKA010000140.1 GCA_903849835.1 uncultured Alphaproteobacteria bacterium | reverse complement strand
GGCCGCTTTTAGAAAGGTAGGTCGTGATAGCTGCGGTAAGAGTTGTTTTACCGTGATCAACGTGACCGATGGTTCCGATGTTGACGTGAGGCTTGGTGCGTTGGAAGGTTTGTTTGGTCATATTCTTTTTACCAAATTATTAACGATGAGTTGATTTTAAAAAAACTTTTTGAGTGTTTTCAAAATTTAATTTTTTTGGATTTCTCACAAAAAAAATTTCGAAAAAAAATTAACGCTTCGGCAGTTTTGCTCCCGAAATTTTCTTTCGAAATTTTTTAAAAAACTTTTGTTAGAACTTCTGTTAACACCAAGAAAATCAAGGCTTCACGAGACTATCATTCTTCCATCCATTTCAAACAAGGCCGCGCATCTTTGAGATAGAAAAATATTTTGCAAGCGGGATTTAAAAAATAATTCGATGACTCACAAAAACCATGCGAGTCATCGAAATTTTCTAAGATTTTTTTGCTCTGATTTCTTCTGCAACCGCAGCTGGCACAGGTTCGTAGCAATCGAATTCCATGCTGTAACTTGCTCGTCCTTGCGAAAGAGAGCGCAAATTATTCACGTAACCAAACATTGCAGCGAGAGGAACTTTTGCGGTGATTACTTGTGCAACATCACGTCCTTCTAGGTTTTGAATTTGACCGCGACGTGAATTGATGTCGCCAATTACGTCGCCCATATATTCCTCAGGAGTGACAACTTCTACTTTCATCATTGGTTCAAGAATGATTGAGCCGGCTTTTTCCATCGCTTCACGAAAAGCGGAACGAGCCGCGATTTCAAAAGCGAGAACACTTGAGTCGACATCGTGATAAGCTCCATCCATCAAACTTGTTTTTAATCTGACGACTGGAAATCCAGCTAGAAATCCTGTACTTTTTGCAGATTCTAAACCCTTCTCAACACCCGGAATATATTCTTTTGGAACGCGTCCTCCTACAACTTTGCTTTCAAATACAAAGCTCTCCGGAGCATCTGCTGGCAATGGTTCAAAAATAATTTTAACTTTCGCAAATTGACCTGCGCCACCAGATTGTTTCTTGTGAACGTAATCAATTTCAACTTTTTTGGTGATGGTTTCACGATAGGCAACTTTTGGCTGTCCGATGTTAGCTTCAACTTTGAACTCGCGCTTCATGCGATCGATGATGATTTCCAAATGCAACTCACCCATCCCTTTCAAAATTGTTTGCCCTGACTCTTGATCAGATTCGATGCGAAGCGATGGATCTTCCGAAGCCAAGCGAGACAAGGCCATCCCCATTCTTTCTTGATCCGCAGTTGATTTTGGCTCAACCGAAACTTCGATCACTGGCTCAGGAAAAACCATTCTTTCCAAAATTACGTCGTAATCTTGCTCAACCAGAGTGTCTCCGGTTGTGGTTCCTTTTAAACCCGCTAAAGCCACGATATCACCGGCATGAGCTTCTTTGATGTCTTCGCGATTATTTGCATGCATCAACAAAATTCTGCCGACTCTTTCTTTGCCGTTTTTTGTCGTGTTAATCACGCCAGTTCCACCGGTTAAAATTCCAGAATAAATTCGCACGAAAGTTAGAGATCCAACGAAAGGATCGGTCATGATTTTGAACGCCAAACCAGCAAATTTTTTATCTTCGCAAGTGATGTTGATCGGCGCATCAGTTCTGCTATTCATCGCCGGAATTTGTTTGATGTCTTTCGGACTTGGCAAATAGTCCACAACCGCATCTAACAAGGTTTGAACGCCTTTATTTTTGAATGCGGTTCCGTTTAAAACTGGAACGAAAGCGCCGGTGATTGTTGCTTGGCGAATGCATCTTTTTAAATCTTCTTCTGAGATTTCTTTTCCGTCCAAATAATTTCCCATCAAGATATCATCTTGTTCTACAGCTGCTTCCACGAGCTGTTCACGATATTCTTTTGCTTTGTCAAGAAGGTCGGCCGGAATTTCTTCTAGCGCGTAATCTGCGCCCATCGCTTCGTCTTTCCAAACTACAGCTTTCATTTTGATTAGATCAATCAAGCCGCCATAATTTTCAGCTTCATGGATTGGCAATTGAACTGGCACCGGACGGGCTCCGAGACGAGTCTTCATCATGTCAACACAGCGATAAAAGTTTGCACCGATGCGATCCATTTTATTCACAAAACACATTCTTGGAACACGATATTTATTCGCTTGTCTCCAAACAGTTTCTGATTGCGGCTCAACTCCGGCAACTGCGTCAAACACGCAAATTGCGCCGTCTAGAACACGAAGCGAGCGCTCAACTTCAATCGTGAAATCCACGTGTCCGGGAGTGTCGATGATGTTAATTCGGTGATTTTTCCAGAAACATGTCGTTGCAGCGGAAGTGATTGTGATGCCACGTTCTTGCTCTTGCTCCATCCAATCCATTGTTGCAGCGCCATCATGAACTTCGCCTATTTTATGCGACTTGCCGGTGTAAAAAAGAATGCGCTCGGTGGTCGTAGTTTTGCCGGCGTCGATATGCGCCATGATTCCGATATTGCGGTATTTTTCGATTTCTATTTGACGGGCCATAAAATTTTTTGAAAAAATTTAGTCGTAAGTCGACAGTCATAAGTCGTAAGTCAGACCGAATTCGGCAATGACTTACGACTTATGACTTACGACTTACGACTAGTGTTTGAAAGGGCGGCGCAAAGTAATTTTGACTTTCTAAATCACAAGAAAATTTTCTTGAAGCCAGCGAGGAAAGAAATTGCAGGTTTTTGAAGTGTAAAAATTTTTCTTCTGCCGTCAATTAAAGTCACATTTCCGAATTGAGAAATCGTGTGCAAACCGCTGCGATATTCGCTCTGAGGATCCGGCTTTAATTCTTTTACAAATTCCTCATTAAAATTTTCTTCATCCAATTTTGTGATGCGATTGATGATGATTGAACCGCCATAAGAATGAGAACAGTTTTGCGACGGACGATAAAGTTCACCATTCGCAATAAAAATATTTCCGGCAGAACGCGCAGACATTTTGTCGAGCTTTACTGGATTTTTTGGATGATCTTTAAATTCGCCGAGTAGCGAATCGGAGAAGGCAATATTGAGCTCGTAATCCGCTCCGGCACTAGTTGTATAAAAAATCCAAAATTTTTCTTTGTGGTAAAAAATTACCGGATCAATCGCGCCTTTATCAGAAAAAATTTCTCGTATTTTTTTTACCTGAATAGTTTTTTTATCGATCAAATATAAATTTAATTTTTGTGATTTGGATGACTCGCAAGTCATGTAAACATTATCACCATGACGAAATGTGAATGGGTAAGAAAGATGTTTTTTATCATCCAGAATAACTTTTTTATTCATCAGTTTTTCACCATTAAAATCAGCGATGGAAATTCTTCCTCTTTTTAAAATTCGCGAATAATCCTCAAAAATTATATATTTTTTTCCATCGATTTCAAATCCGAATGGATCGGCGTGAAACGCTGATTCTCTTGGCGAATTCAACCATTTAATTTCAGGTTTTTTTTGTAAAATTTCGTGAATCGGAAAATTTATTACACCGATATTCCACTGCTCTAATTGGAATAATTTTTTTATTTTTTCTAAGAAAAATTCTTTGTTTTTTTTTCGCATGTAGGAGTGATATGAACAATAATGATATTTGCGTCGCAACCGCTCAATTAAAGGGTTGAAGGCTGAAGTATTTTTATATTTTAAAATTCTGATTTTGTAATTTCTTGGATAAAAGGAAATCAGGAAATAAAAATATAAATTATATTCAGCTACACCAAAAGAATTTTCACGATTTTTTAAGAAGATTTTATAAAAAGGATCTCCGCTAGCATCATGCTTTTCAACCCTTGCAAATAGCTCTTCCACAATGTTTTTCTGGAACAGCATATGATGACAAATCCCAGAAATATTTTCAAAAATTTTTGGAAATATTTCAGAAATTTCCGGCAGAATTTTTTGAATATGCTTGAAAGTAGTTTGGTGAAAATTTGAGCTCTCAAGATTTTTATCTTTGCTGAGATTGTAGAGAGGCACACCATCTTCAAAAAATTTCACCTTGCGATAAAAAACCGTGTCAGCATCAACCACCAAAACATTTTCTGAAATATTAGGAATGACCAAGGGAGCGTAAAGCTTCAACAGCTGCTGAAAATTCCATCCAACATTACTTCCAAAAACTAAATCACTAATTTCTTGATATGAAAATGGGTAGAGAGCTTCGTCGAACCACTCAGCTTTATCGGTGAATTTTTCTTGGGAAATTACGATGATTCTGCGGATTGAATCGATATTTCTTCTAATGCCGTCGATACAGTGATTGAGGGTGTGTAGGTCTTTTTTGTGAGCGGGGATTATGACGTCGATTACAGCACTATTTTTATTCATCTTTAACCTAAGAATGAACAGACATTTTAAACGCTACAGATATCAAACTAACAATATTTTGAAGTTTGTAACGCTTGAAATGTTTGATAGGTTTGTTGCTTACCAGCGGTAATGCGCAAATGCCTTGTTGGCTTCTGCCATTTTAAAAACTTCTTCCTTCTTTTTCGCTGCCCAGCCTTTATTTTCTAAGGATTCCAAAACAACCGTTACAACTTTGTTGGAAAGTTCTTTGCCTTTGATATTTTCAATCGCAGTTTTTAACCATTTTAAAGCAAGGGCTGAACCGCGTCTGGCAGAGACTTCAACTGGGATTTGATAAGTTGCTCCACCAATTCTACGAGATCTAACTTCGACTTTCGGAGTCACATTTTCCAACGCATCCTTGAAAATTTGGATCGGAGATTTTTTTAATTTTTTTTCAAGATTGTCGAAAGCTTCGTAAATTGCTTTTTCAACAACTGATTTTTTTCCATCATTCATCAAACGGTTAACAAACCTAGAGACGATTATCTCGCCATATTTTGCATCTGGAAAAATTTTTCTGATTTTTGCTGCTCTTCTTCTCATTTTTTAAATTTATTTGAATTGGTATTGCGTAATGCTCAAAAAGCCGACGAGCATTTACTTAGGTTTTTGGGCGCCATATTTTGAACGCGCTTGTTTACGATTTTTAACACCTTGCGTGTCCAAAGATCCGCGAACGATGTGGTAACGAACACCCGGCAAATCTTTTACACGACCACCGCGAATTGCTACAACTGAGTGCTCTTGCAGGTTGTGTCCTTCACCCGGAATGTAAGCGATAACTTCAAATCCGTTTGTTAATTTCACACGAGCAACTTTACGCAAAGCTGAGTTTGGTTTTTTTGGAGTGGTTGTGTAAACACGAGTACAAACGCCTCTTTTTTGTGGACAGGCTTTCATCGCTGGAACCTTATTTTTAGCGCTCTGTTTGACTCTCGGATTTTTGATCAATTGATTAATTGTAGGCATGCAAAACTGCTCTTTGAAAAGTTAAATTTGAAATTTTTTGGAGATTTCTTTGAAAAAGGGTCGCGCTTTTTATTTGCGAAGATTCGTTAGTCAACAAAAAATTAGCCGACGATCGACAGTCACCACCGGACTGACGACCGTCGACTGTTGACTAAAAATCTTACAAATTTTTTGAATTGCTTGCGAGATAATCCGCGACGCCTTTCGCGTCAGCCTTCATCCCAGCCTTCCCTTTATTCCAACCAGCTGGACAAACTTCGCCATTTTCTTGGAAAAATTTTAGTGAATCTACCATGCGAATTGCTTCGTCAATATTGCGTCCGAGAGGCAAATCATTTACGACTTGATGACGAACAGTTCCTTCTTGATCAATCAAAAAAGTGCCACGAAGAGCAACGGCATCACCCATCAAAACATCGTAATCGCGAGCAATATTTTTTGTTAAATCTGCAACTAGAGGATATTGAATTTGACCAATCCCTCCTTTGTTAACCTCAGTATTTTTCCAAGCTAAATGCGTATATTTTGAATCGACGGAAACTCCGATAACTTCAACTCCGCGATCTTTAAATTCTTTCAGGCGATTATCAAAGGCGATGATTTCTGAAGGACAAACGAATGTGAAATCGAGGGGATAAAAAAACAAAACTCCGATTTTTCCTTTGAGGTAAGAATGAAGATTAAATTTATCATTGATTTCGTTATTTGGCATAACTGCAGCAGCAGTGAAATCCGGAGCCTTTTTTCCAACTAAAACTGACATGATTTTTTAAAATTAAATTGAAAGACCGAGTGAATTACTCGGGTTTTAAAATTAAAAATTTTAGTCGTAAGTCGCAAGTCGTAAGTCGTAAGTTTTATTAATTTTTGCTCGAGCTAAATTGAGCGACATTTAGTTTGCAATTTCACAGCTCAAATTTAGGTTGCGCCGCCTTCAAATTTCTTTTCTTAAAAAATCTTAATTCTTCACGAAGCCATGTCATTACTCGATGCAAAGCCTATTTACAAACCCTTCAATTATCCTTGGGCTTACGAAGCTTGGCTAAAACAACAGCAAGTTCATTGGCTTCCGGAAGAGGTTCCTTTGGCCGACGATGTTCGTGATTGGAAACACAATTTAACCGCCGGTGAAAAAAATCTTCTCACCCAAATTTTTCGTTTTTTTACCCAAGCTGACATCGAAGTAAATAACTGCTACATGAAGCATTACACACAAGTCTTTCAGCCGACCGAAGTGCAAATGATGCTCGCCGCCTTTTCCAACATGGAAACCGTTCACATCGCTGCTTACTCACACTTGCTCGACACTGTCGGCATGCCAGAAGCCGAATATTCCGCCTTCATGAAATACAAAGAGATGAAGGATAAATATGACTACATGCACAAATTCGGCATCGCCACCAAGAAGGACATCGCCACTACTCTCGCGGTCTTTGGCGGATTCACCGAAGGTCTGCAGCTTTTCGCCTCTTTCGCAATTTTATTAAATTTCCAACGCTTCGGAAAAATGAAAGGAATGGGTCAAATCGTGGCTTGGTCAGTGCGCGACGAAACCCTTCACACCAATTCCATCATCAAACTTTTCCGCACTTTCTGCCAAGAAAATCCTGAAGTTTGGGACGAAGAATTAAAAGGCCGCCTCTACGAAGCCTGCGCCACCATCGTCCATTTTGAAGATGCTTTCATCGACCTCGCTTTCGAAATGGGAAACATCGAAGGCCTCACTTCGCGCGAAGTAAAACGCTACATCCGCTACATCGCCGATCGCCGCCTCAACCAGCTTGGCCTCAAGGACATTTACATGATCGACATTAATCCACTTCCTTGGCTCGATGAAATTTTGAACGGCGTTGAACACACAAATTTTTTTGAAAATCGCGTCACGGAATATAGCAAGGCATCTACGACTGGAACGTGGGAAGAGGTGTTTAACGAAATCGATGCTGGTCGTCAAAAAATGTTGGCGGTTTAAAAAATGCAAAATGCAAAAAGCAAAATCACAAAAATTTTTCTGATCAGCTTTTTTCTTTTGTCCTTTTTTTCTGAGAGCTCCCTCGCCTCCACAAGTCGTAATCTGACTATCTTCGCCGAGCAAAACATGGTCATGGCCATGACAAAAATCGCTCGCATTTATTCGCAAAAATCCAACGTAATTGTTTCGGTAAATTTCGGATCTTCATCAGATTTGATGAATAGCATCGACTCCGGAGAGCCCGCCGATGTTTTTATTTCCGCACATTTAGGTTGGATCGAAACCCTTCGCCACAAAGGTTTGATCGATGTTTACAATGTCGGATATATCGCGAGAGATGAGTTGGTTTTGGTCACAAATAAATCAAATCCAAATTTGTCCGAAGAATTAAAATCATCAAAATCATTCGAAAATTCTTTAAAAATTCTTAATCGAAATAGCTCAACTTTAGTGCTTGATAACGAAGGAAATTCTTCTGGAAAATTTAGCCATGATTTGATCAAAAAAAACTCACTGCCAAATCTGCAATTACTTCACAAATCAACCGAAGATAAATCACCAATTTTGAATGTTGTAAAAAGCGGCAAAGATCAATATGCGCTGCTCTTGATGAGCCAAGTTAAAAATGATTCCGATCTGGAAATTTTAGCAGCAAAAAAAGATGAAAATATTTTTTATCAAGCGCTGGTTATCGCAGGTGACAACATGGAAATCGCGCGCGAATTTTTAAAATTTTTAAGCAGCGATGTGGCAAAAAAAAATTTGAAGGAAAGTGGGTTTGCGGTTGATTGAGGGATTGATGAATTTTTACAAACCTGACAATGGAACAACGTCAACAAACATTTAGATTTTTTTCACCTTCACCAAAATCAAATCGTGGTTTTTTCTTTTTAGGATTTCGAAATGAAGTCCATCAATCTCAAAATTTTCTTTTTCTTCCGGAATTCTTCCCAAGCCGTTAATGATAAAAGCCGCTAGGTTGTAAGCTTGATCGCTCTCTAAAATATCCCAATCCAACTTTTTGTTGATATCGCGAATTAAAGTTTTTCCGGTGATTTTGTAAGATCCGGATTTGTTTTTGATGATGTTAATTTCTGCACCATCTTCCTGCTCTTTTATTTCTCCGACGATTTCTTCCAAAATATCTTCCAAGGTCAGCAATCCTAAAAGCGAACCATATTCGTCAACGACGAGGGAAAATCTTTTTTTTCTTTTTCTGAAGGTAAAAAGTTGTGAACGCAAACTGTTGCTGGACGGCACAAACCAAGGCTCAGACGTCACTGAGGTCAGTTCAAATTTTTCAAGATTTCCTTTGTAAAGATGCAAAGCTTTCAGAAATTTTCGCACGTTTAAAATCGCCACGATATTTTCTTTATTGCCGCGCCACAAAGGAATTCTGGTGTAACTTATTTTGAGCGCCAAGTGAATAATTTTTGAAATTGGCAGATCAATATTGATCGATTCGATGTCCTTACGATGAACCATAATTTCGCTGATTTCCGTGTCAGATAAATCCAAAACTCCGTCGAGAAGATCCTTGTCATATTTAAAAATTGAGCCCTCTTTGGCCTTTAAATCAACGGTGTCGCGAATTTCTTCCAATTCAGCATCTTGGGATTTTTCCAGCGAATCTTTGAAAAAAAACTTTATAAAAACATCGACAATTTTTTGAATTGAATGAGTGAGAGGAAAAAGAATTTTTACCAAAATATCGATCAGCGGCGCGAGAAATAACGCGATCTTATCCGGCGATTTTATCGCAAAACTTTTCGGCGCAATTTCGGCAAAAATTAAAACTATGATCGTCATACCAATCGTTGCGTAGAGCAATCCGGCGTCACCAAAAATTCTGAGCAATGCGCTTGTCGCCAAGGCTGAGGCGAGAATATTTACGGCATTATTTCCGACCAACATGGTGCTGATAACTTTTTCGCGAATCTTCAGAAGTTTTTCTAATTTTTTAGCGCGCTTATTTCCTTCATTTGCCATGCGATGAATTTTAGCGCGAGATGCTGCAATGATTGATGTCTCGGAGCATGCAAACATGGCGGAAATCACCATCAAAATTATAACTGAGATCAAATAAATATGCGTTATTTCGTCCATTTTAAAATTTGTTAAAATTAACTCTCGGATCAATCAGCACATAGGTAAAATCGCTGATGATGTTGGTGATTAATCCGAGCAAAGTGAAAATGTAAAGCGTTGCGAACATCACGGGATAATCGCGTGACAGCACTGCTTCATAGCCCAGCAAACCAATTCCATCCAGGGAAAAAATTACTTCGATTAGCATCGAGCTGGTAAATAAAATTCCGATTAAGGCCGCTGGCAAACCAGCAATTACGATCATCATCGCATTGCGAAAAACATGACGATACAAAACTTGATTCTGGTTCAAACCCTTGGCGTAAGAGGCTAGAACATATTGCTTGTTGATTTCTTCGAGGAAGGAATTTTTGCAAAAAAATGTCAGCGAAGCAAAACCGCCGACAACCATCGCAATAATCGGCAATGTCATGTGCCAGAAATAATCGAAAATTTTTTGATACCAATTCAGCTCAGAAAAATTCTGCGAAACCAAGCCGCGCAAGGGAAAAATGTTTAGAAAATTTCCGCCGGAAAAAAATATGATCAGCAAAATCGCAAATAAAAAAGATGGAATTGCGTGCAAAAAAATCACAACTGAGCTCGTCCATAAATCAAATTTCGAACCGTTATTCACTGCTTTTTTTATACCGAGAGGAATCGAAATGAAATAGACGAGAAGGCTTGTCCATAGCCCTATCGAGATCGAAACTGGCAGCTTGTCCAAAATTAAATCCGTGATTTTTTTATCTTGGTAAAAACTTTCTCCAAAATCAAAAGTTAGAAATTTTTTTATCATCAGCCAAAAGCGCTGCCACAAAGACAAATCGAATCCGTAAAGCTTTTCGATCTTAGAAATTATTTCAGGATCAACCCCGCTGGCGCCTTGATATTTCAGGCCGGAATCGCTTTGGAAATTTTTTACATTCGAGAAATTTGCAGCATCAGAAACTTCTCCACCAATTTTTGTTGCATGATTCATCTGCGCCAAAAACCGCTCCACCGGCCCGCCGGGAGCAGTTTGGATGATTAAAAAATTCACCAACATTATGGTGAAGAGGGTTGGGATGATTAGGAGGAAGCGTTTTAGGAAGTAGATTTGCATTTGGATTTGGAATACGTGCGTCATTCATCGACAATGTCATGCTGAGCCTC
>CAINKA010000139.1 GCA_903849835.1 uncultured Alphaproteobacteria bacterium | reverse complement strand
CAAATCCGCACCAATCTCAACCGCCAATATAAAATTTTCGGCAATAAGCACACTTGGGCGATGACGGTGATTTACACCATGACCTTCGGCTCATTCATTGGCTATTCCGCTGCTTTCCCGCTCGCGATCAAAGTTATTTTTGGCTTCAGTCACGTTGTTGGCGCTGACGGCGTGATGACTCACACAACTCCAAATCCCACAGGTCCGAATGCTTTGATGTATGCTTGGATCGGGCCATTCATCGGTGCGGCGATTCGTCCGATCGGCGGCATGATCGCGGATAAATTTGGCGGCGCAAAAATTACCCAAATGATTTCAGTGGTGATGGTTGCTGGCGCGCTCGGCGTGGCACATTACATGAAATTGGCTTACGGCTCAGCAACGCCAGAGCAATATTTCACGCCGTTTTTCCTTTTATTTTTGCTGCTATTTTTGGCGTCAGGAATTGGCAATGGTTCGACTTTCAGAACTATCGCCGTCGCTTTTGACAGAGAGCAAGCCGGCCCAACTCTCGGTTGGACATCAGCCGTCGCGGCTTACGGCGCCTTCATCATTCCGCAAGTCTTCGGCGAACAAATTTCCGCCGCCACACCAGAGAATGCCCTCTACGGCTTCGCCGCATTTTACGTAATTTGCATCGCGATCAATTGGTGGTTCTACCTACGCCCGAATGCTTATATTCGTAATCCGTAATAAAAACTGCTCGGATCTAGAGCGGGACGTCTAGAGCTGGACGGGGTTTGTAACCCCGTCCCCACGTTCAGTTCAAACTTTAAAATTACATGAACATGTGGACGGGGTTACAAACCCCGTCCAGCGCACATCGCGCATGTCCGAAAACTTAAAAAAGAAAAAGGAGCAAATAAATGAGTCACATCCTCAACCGCCTAAACTTCTTCAAAAAAAAGCCGGAAAAATTTTCGGATAATCACGGCATCACCGTGAAAGAAAATCGCGATTGGGAGAAGGCCTATCGCGGGCGCTGGCAGCATGACAAAATCGTGCGCTCTACTCACGGCGTCAATTGCACCGGATCTTGCAGCTGGAAAATCTACGTCAAAAACGGCATCATCACTTGGGAAACGCAACAGACGGATTACCCTCGCACTCGTCCCGACATGCCAAATCACGAGCCAAGAGGATGTGCTCGCGGCGCTAGTTATTCGTGGTATTTATACAGCGCGGCGCGTTTGAAATATCCGCTGATACGAGGTCGTTTGCTAAAATTGTGGCACGAAGCAAAGGCCGTCCATTCTGATCCGGTAAAGGCTTGGGAATTTTTAATGAGCAGCGAAAAATCGCGCGACAGTTACACAAAAACTCGCGGACTCGGAGGATTCGTGCGTGCCGGTTGGGACGAAATGAACGAAATCATCGCCGCCGCCAACATCTACACCATCAAAAAATACGGACCAGATCGCGTCGTTGGATTTTCTCCAATCCCAGCAATGTCAATGGTTTCCTACGCTGCTGGCAGCAGATATTTATCGCTCATCGGCGGCGCTTGTTTGAGTTTTTACGATTGGTATTGCGACTTACCACCAAGCTCTCCGCAAACTTGGGGCGAGCAAACTGACGTTCCTGAAAGTGCCGATTGGTACAATTCCAGCTTCATCATGCTTTGGGGTTCGAACGTGCCTCAAACTAGAACGCCAGACGCACACTTTTTCACCGAGGTTAGATACAAGGGCGCGAAGACAGTTGTTGTCACGCCGGATTACAGCGAAGCTTCAAAACTTTCCGACATTTGGCTTCATCCAAAACAAGGCACGGATGCTGCAATGGCAATGGCGATGGGACATGTGATCCTCAAAGAATTTCACCTCGAAAATAAAAGTGAATATTTCAAAGACTATTGCCGCTCCTACACCGACATGCCTTTCCTCGTTCGCCTCAAAAAAGTTGGCGACAGTTTTGTGCAAGAAAAATTAATCCGTGCCAATGATTTCGCTGACGATCTTGGCGTCGGAAATAATGCCGAATGGAAAACAATCGTCTTCGATTCGCTGCGCAAAGATGTTTCGGTTCCGAATGGTTCGATCGGTTCAAGATGGAAAGAAAAAGGAAAATGGAATTTGAAATTGCGCGACCAAAGAGACGACAAAGAAATCTGGCCGCTGCTGACTTTGATTGAAGACAAGGACGAAGTCGTCACCGTGCAATTTCCTTATTTCGGCAATAAAGAGCATGCTCATTTTCACAGCACTAATCACGAAGGAATCCTCTACCGCAACGTTCCGGTAAAGAAATTAAATCTCAAAGAAGGCGAAGTTTTTGTCGCGACAGTTTTCGATTTATTGATCGCAAATTATGGAATTGATCGCGGTCTTGGCGGTCAAGATGTCGCTTCTTCTTACGACGAAAATGTTCCTTACACTCCAGCTTGGCAGGAAGCGATTACCGGCGTGAGTCGCAAAAATGTAATCACCGTCGCTCGCGAATTCGCCGAAAATGCCGACAAAACTCGCGGCAAATCGATGGTGATTGTTGGCGCAGGTTTGAATCACTGGTACCACATGGACATGATTTATCGCAGCATCATCAACTTGCTGATCATGTGCGGATGCGTTGGGAAGTCAGGCGGAGGTTGGTCGCATTACGTTGGCCAAGAAAAATTACGTCCGCAAATCGGATGGCAGCCTTTGGCTTTCGGCCTTGATTGGCACCGCCCGTCACGCCAAATGAACGGCACTTCTTTTTTCTACACTCACAGCGATCAATGGCGTTACGAAAAATTAAATCTGAACGAAATTTTATCGCCGACCGAGCATGATGAAAAATGGAAAGACATGTCACTGATCGATTGCAACACGGCTTCGATCAAGATGGGATGGCTGCCGACAGCTCCACAGCTAGAAAAAAATTCGCTCGAAATTTCCAAGCTCGCCAAAAAAGAAAACAAAAACGTGGCGCAATATTTGTCGGAAAAATTGCAAAACAAAGAGATCAAATTTTCCTGCGACGATCCTGACGCTCCCGTCAATTTCCCGCGCAATATGTTCATCTGGCGCTCGAACCTGCTTGGCTCCAGCGGCAAAGGTCACGAATATCTTTTGAAACATTTGCTCGGAACTCAGCACGGAGTTTTGGGAAAAGATTTGGGCGAAGATGGCAAGCAAAAACCAAAAGATGTGACGTGGCACGACAAAGCTCCGGAAGGAAAATTGGATTTGTTGGTGACGCTGGATTTCAGAATGTCGACCACTTGCCTTTACTCCGACATCGTTTTGCCGACTGCATCTTGGTACGAAAAAAACGATCTCAACACTTCCGACATGCATCCATTCATTCACCCGCTTTCTGCAGCGGTGGATCCAGTTTGGGAATCGCGCAGTGATTTCGAAATTTACAAAGGCATCGCCAAAACATTTTCGGAGCTGAGCGTCGGACATCTTGGAGTTGAAGAGGATGTGGTTTTGACGCCAATCATGCACGACACCGCCGCCGAAATCGCGCAATATGCCGGAAAAAATTGGAGCAAAAATGAGTGCGAATTAATCTTTGGAGAAACCGCGCCGTCTGTTTCCGTCGTCGAAAGAGATTATCCTAACACTTACAAAAAATTTACTGCCCTCGGACCACTTTTGAACAAACTCGGAAATGGTGGAAAAGGAATTTCTTGGGACACGAAAGACGAAGTGAAATTCCTCGGTGAACTCAATGGCGCAGTGCTTGAAGAAGGCGTCAGCAAAGGAATGCCGAAGATTGAAACTGACATTGATGCCTGCGAAGTCATTCTGTCTCTAGCTCCCGAAACCAACGGCCATGTTGCGGTGAAGGCTTGGAAAGCGCTGGAGGAATTTACAGGATGCGATCACGTCCATCTGGCAGCGGCTCGCGAAGAAGATCAAATCCGCTACCGCGATGTTCAAGCGCAGCCACGAAAAATTATTTCTTCGCCGACTTGGAGCGGAATTGAATCGGAACATGTCAGCTACAATGCCGGCTACACCAACGTTCACGAGCTAATCCCGTGGAGAACTTTGACGGGCCGTCAATCGCTCTACCAAGACCATCCGTGGATGATTGCATTTGGTGAAGCTCACTGCGTTTACAAACCGCCGATCGACACCAAAACAATTTCGCCGATGTTGAAAAAAAATATCGAAAAGGGGGGTGATCAAGAAAAACACGTGGTGTTGAATTTCATCACGCCGCACCAAAAGTGGGGCATTCACAGCACCTACTCCGACAACCTTCTGATGCTCACTTTGAATCGTGGTGGACCGGTGGTTTGGATCAGCGAAATCGATGCCAAAAAAATCGATGTCGAGGATAATGACTGGATCGAGGCCTACAACGTCAACGGCGCTCTAACCGCTAGAGCAGTGGTTAGTCAACGTGTGCCCGAAGGAATGACTTTGATGTATCATGCCCAAGAAAAAATCATCAACGTTCCCGGCAGTGAAATGACGGGCTTCCGCGGCGGTATTCACAATTCCGTCACCAGAACTTGTCCGAAGCCGACTCACATGATCGGCGGCTACGCTCAACTCTCCTACGGCTTCAACTATTACGGCACAGTTGGCTCGAATCGCGATGAATTCATCATTCTACGAAAAATGAAAAAAATCGACTGGATGAATAATTACGAGGGGAAGGAGTAGGGGAAAAAGCTACGCACACCACCCCTACCCCTCCTCGGAGAGGAGGGGATTAGTCCGAGTTTGTTTAAACCAATTAAGCCGAACTCAGTCTAATCCCCTCCT
>CAINKA010000138.1 GCA_903849835.1 uncultured Alphaproteobacteria bacterium | reverse complement strand
TTAAAACAAAAAATAACAACCCGATAAAAATCGCATTAACAGTCAGCAAAATAATTTTGGGATTTCTCTCAAAAAAGTTTTTCATTTTTGATTTTAGAATTGGTTCTTCATGTCTGTTGGCTGAGTCACGCGATCAATGAAATAGCTGCTAGCGGAAGGGTTAAGTTTTTTTGCAAGTAAATCTTTTTTAAAAAGTCGCATCACAATTCCGGTCGGAGTAAAAATTCCGTAGAATAAAATGAAGCTGATGATGAGGCCATTAATTGCTCCGAGCACGTTGCCAAATCTGATCCAACTCTGATAAATTTTTGTACGAAGAAAAAATCTGGGAAAAAAAACTGCAACGCAGAAAAAAAATCCTGCGATAAAAATTACTAAAAAGTTTTTTGTTTTGAATGAAATGATGGAGAAAATCAGGCTCCAAATCAAACCAAAAACTCTGAGGTTTTTGGTGGTAACAACCGGCTCTAAATTCATGATTTCGCGATCAATCGATGAGCTGGAATCACAAGCATGGCGGTGTTTTCTTTAGCTTCCACAATTTCAAAACGGCAAGTCTGTTTATCCAAAATTTTACTGATTTGCGCTGCATCACAATTCGTTTTCAAATCAACATTTTGAATTTCTGATTTTAGGTAAAAAATCACCACCATTTGATCCAAGTGATCAAACATGATCGTGATATTTATCATCCCTTCCGGATCGGATTTGAACATGCCGGCGAAAATTTTGCGCAAGGCATCGATCAAAACCAATCGATCAATTTTCAAGTGAGGCATGGTTTCAAATTCAAATGGACGTTCAAGCGTGATGCGTTTTTTGAACTTCTCGCTAAGCCCGCCAATGAAGTCTTCCAAGAAGGCAATGATGGAAATAATTTCTTCGTCAGCATTGAGTTTGTTATCGATCACACCGCCATCAAGCGAGTTGGTGATTGAGCTGCGAAGCTTCATCGCATGGATGTAAATTTTGTCCAAATCTTCTCCGTAACGACGATGTGGAAAATGTCCGTAAGGCTCTTCTTTCAGAATTGAAGCGGTTTGACTGATGACATCGAGATAAGAAAAAAGTTCGGATGGCAAGATCGTCGCAACTTGGCTTTTGATATTTTTGATGTTGCGATCGTGACCTTCTTGAACCTTGAGAGCATTGGTTGTTTTCTCTTTCACTTTCGCGATCATCAACTCGAAATCGATTGGCTTGATGAGGTAATCATTCGCCGACAATCCAACTCCTTTGATGACGTTATCCTTCTGCCCAAGCGCAGTTAGAAAAATAAATGGAACTGTGTTATTGCGAATATTTTTACTTTCACGAATGAGCTGTAACAAAGCATAGCCATCAACTTCTGGCATCATGATGTCTGAAACCACGAGGTCGGGTTTGTTTTGCATGAAGGATTCGAAGCCACGTTTTCCGTTATCCGCCTCGAATACTTCAAAACCTTCGTCACGCAAAATTTCTGCAATATTTTCACGAATATCTTGCTCGTCTTCGACGCAAAGAACTTTTATTTTTTTTATTTCGGTCATGGGGGATTGGGATTCGGATTAGGAAAATTTACAACTTAACAATGTCATGCTGAGCCTGTCGAAGCATGATTCTTGGTACGTGCCTCGAATCATGCTTCGACAGGCTCAGCATGACCTTTGTGTTTTTGCAACATTTGTGTTTTAAAACCGGCTAAACTGCTAAATTATTTTCGCTCCTTCAAAGCTGCGCAAGACCTCGTTCACTAAATCGAGATCTTCTTTTTTATCATTAATTTCGCTTTGTTTTTGAGCAACAAAATTTTCCTCTTTTGAATTTTTTGTGTCATTTAAATCGAGCAAAATTTTTTGTAAATTTGGTAATGCAACCACGTGACAAATCCGCACCATCAACATTTCAAAAGCAGTTTTTGGCGAGGAAGAAAAATTTATTTCGGCGATGCCTTTGCTCAACATTTGCCAAATTCTTGTCAGTGAATTTAAAGAAATTTTTGCAGCGATTTCGGAAATTTTTTCTTGCTGGAATTTCGAATATCCGTCCAATCTGTAACCACTTACAAGCTTGACTGACGTGGTTTTGTGAGTTATGTCCATCAGCTCTTGATTGAGCTGCGCGACATCCGATGAGTAAGAATAAATTTCTGAAAAAATTTTCAAAGAAGTAGAAAAATCACCGCCGAGAAGTGCTTCAAAAAGTTCGATGATTTTTATCTTGTCATTCAATCCCAACATTTTTTCTACCAAACTAGCCGACAGAAATTTTTGATGATTATTGCTGGCGAGAGCTTGATCAAGCAGCGACAAAGAATCGCGCACAGAACCTTCCGACATCTTGGAAATCAGCTCTAGCGCAAGCTCTTCGGCTTCCAAATTTTCTTGCGCTAAAATATTTTTTAAGTGGGCGAGGATTTCTTTTTCATCCAAACGTCGCAAATCAAAACGCTGACAACGCGACAAAATTGTGATCGGAACTTTTCTGATTTCTGTCGTGGCGAAAATAAATTTTACGTGAGCAGGAGGTTCTTCCAAAGTTTTCAACAAGGCGTTGAAAGCACTGTTGCTCAGCATGTGCACTTCATCGATGATGTAGATTTTGTAAGTTGCGGAGACGGGTGCGTAAGCGATTGAATCGATAATTTCGCGAATGTCGTCAACTCCCGTTCTGCTTGCCGCGTCGATTTCGATTACGTCTTGATGTTTTGATCCCGCAATCAAACGACAATTATCGCAAACTCCGCAAGCCTTGGCAGTCAAGCGTGCAGAGCTGTCGAGACAATTTAAAGTTTTTGCGATGATGCGCGCCGTGGTAGTTTTTCCGACGCCTCTAATTCCAGTGAGAATGTAAGCGTGATGCAGCCGATTATTTTTTATGGCATTGGCCAAAGTCGTAACCAAAACTTCCTGACCCACCAATTCATCAAAATTTTGCGGACGATATTTGCGCGCTAGGACTAGGTAGGAGGACATATTTTGAGGAGGGGAAAATGTGAATCTAGTAGGGGCTGGTCTTGTGCCAGCCCGCGGTCGGCCACAATGGCCGCCCCTACAATTTCGTGAAGTGGTCGGCCGCAAGGGACGACTCTAAATTTGCAAAGTGAGAACGACCCGACTCAACAAATCTTGAGCTGCTTTCTTTCGAACCTGACTCGCTAGACAAGCAAATCGCCCGTTCTCACCGAGAAAAACTTTCGGCTTACGGTGAAAATTATTCAAGAAAAAATTTACCTTTTTGACTTTGCTCTTGTCATGTTTTTATTTACAAATTTCTCTCATCCGCCCGTAGGCTCTGGTGATTCCTTTCATCGAATATTCGTCGACTGCGTAAGTGCCAATCGAGGAATCGCTTCGGATTTTCACCACGGAGCTGTTGAGCATCGCACTGATGATTTTGATGTCTTCGGATTTTGTCTTCGCCCAAGCAATGTCTTTCTTGGATAAAAGCTTGAATTGTTTTTCGTCGACTAAAACAAAAATTTCGCTGCTGAGTTTAAATTCGAAGCCACCGAAAACGCTGATTTCTTCGGTACGATCTTTTTGGAAGCGCGTAATCATCACGTAAGGTTTTTGGCGCGAATTGTGGTCCGTGTCCATTTTTGTTGGATGAGCAACGATGTAACATTTTTTGTAATCCAATTCATTTTCCTGAATTTCGTAAACCGTCCATTTGTAGAAAGAGCTGTCTATCACCTGTGAATGAGCCTTCTGGCGCAGTGCAACCAAAAAAAGAATTGCGTAAATCGCGATTGCGACGGCGATGGTCGTGAGATGTTTTAGAAATTTCATTACAAAATCCTCTCTGATGAATAATTGAGAATCGCGATTAAATTCTGTTTGAAAACAGAGTCGGAAAAAATTTCCAAATTTTTTAATGCTGAGATGTGGTAGCGCGAAATGCTTGCCTTGGCGAGGTCAATGCCTTTTCTTTTTTCAATCAAGGATAAAATCTCAGCGAAGTCATTTTGGTTTTTTTCTGCACCAAATAAATTTTTTTCAAAAATGTCGCGGATCAACTTCCGCTCTGCTTCAGAAGCATTTTTGTAAGTTAAAATAATCGGCAAAGTCACTTTTCCTTCGAAGAAATCATTGCCGATTTCTTTGCCTAAAATTTTTTCTTGCGAGGAATAATCCAGCACATCATCGATGATTTGAAAAATAATTCCGAGATTTTTTCCAAACTCGCGAAGTGCTGAAACTTCTGGCTCGGGACGATTATTCACCAAAGCGCCCGACTCGCAAGCCGCAGAAAAAAGCACCGCAGTTTTACCAAAAATAATTTCGAAATATTTTTCCTGAGAAAGCGCAACGTCGCTGGAATTTTCAAGCTGCATCACCTCGCCGTCAGCCATGATTGACGAGGCTTTGGCGAGTAAGTCAAGCACGCGCAAATTTTTGCCACGCACCATCAATTGGAATGCAATCGAGAAGAGGTAATCGCCGACTAGAATGCTGGATTTATTGTCCCAAATTGCATTGGCGGTTTTTTTGCCGCGCCTGATTTGGCTTGTGTCTACGACGTCATCATGAAGCAAAGTTGCGCTGTGAATTAATTCGACTGCAGCTGCTAAATTTTGGTGATCACTGCCAGATTTTGTGCCACAAAGTTTTGCCGCTAAAATCAATAAAATCGGGCGAATGCGCTTGCCACCGGAAGAAATTAAGTGGTTTGAAATTTCTTGAATGAGAGGAGATTTTCCGACCGCAAATTCCAAAATAATTTCATCAACTTTTTTCAAATCAGGCGCGAGCTCTGAGATGATGTTTTGGAATTTGTCCATGCTATTTTTTTTCTTGGTAGAGCATCAAAATTTTATTGCGGCATTCTTCGATTTTTGAACTGACATTATTGAGCGAGCTTCTTACAGCCTCAGTGATTTCATCCGATGCGCCATTTTTTACAAATTCGATATATTGCGAACTGAGCTGGTCTGCACACTCTTCGAGGCGAGTTGTAACATCTTCAGCAATTGCGAATTGTTGAGCCGCAAGCTTGTGCGAACTGTCTTCAACGGCTTTGATCAATCGATCAGCGTAGGAGTAATATTCGACGATTTCGTTGTAGAGTTGCTCTTGTTTTGCAGTTGCCATTTTGTGAAGTGAAAAAGGTTTGGTGAAATTGGTGAAATTTTGCGGGGCAAATAAGTGGGTGGCAAGGTAGTTTTGTCAAGAAAAAATTCAACGAATTTTACCGAGTTTTTTTGAGGCCTGACAGAAGCAGTGCCAGGTCAGCTTTGCTAGCTTTAAAATCACCTTCAATCCAAAAAATTTTAGCCTGTTTTATGGCCTTTCCAACCGCGCTTCCTTTGAATCCAAGCAAAGTCACATCATTGCCATTTAAAGGAAAAATTGGCGCGGAAAAATTTTGAATAAAATTTAGATTTTTTTTGACAACAGCAATTTTTTTTGGATCAAAATTTTTCACAAAATTTAGCAAATAAAAATCACGCACCAAATTTTTTTCTTCAAAAATAAGCAACCGTTTTAAATCGCTTAAATCGTGATTTTGAATCATGAATTGGAAATATTTTTTTTCTGAATTTGTAGCGCAAATTTCTTGGAAAAAAATTTTTAGATTGGAATTTTTTTGGAGGAATAGCGCTGCAAGTTTGAGTTCACCAACAGTCGTCATCCTTGACAATTCAGCGTCGAGGACCTCATGAGTCAAACACTCAAACCCCTCAACATCTATCTCTTCCGA
>CAINKA010000137.1 GCA_903849835.1 uncultured Alphaproteobacteria bacterium | reverse complement strand
CACCCTTCGACAAGCTCAGGGTGACATCAAGTTTAAGCGCTAGTTTAAAATCAAACCCATCTCCCTCACAATTTTCTTCGCAATATTTTCAGAATTTTTGATCACATTTGAAGCCTTGTCCGCCAAGGCTTTTCCAAGCTTCTCATCTTGCAAAAATCTTCTCACTTCGCCGATTAATTTTTCCTGCGAATCAACAATCACGCAGGCATTTTCCTCCACCAAATTTTGGTAAATTTCTTTGAAGTTAAAAACATGTGAACCGCTGATCACGGCACATCCGAGCTTGATTGGTTCGAACGGGTTGTGGCCGCCAACTTCAGCAAGTGAGCCGCCGAGAAAAGAAAAATCGGCGAGAGAATAAAAAGTTCCGAGTTCTCCGAGCGTGTCGGCGAGGTAGATTTCTGTAGCGCTGGCGATGTTTTCATTTTTGCTGCGCTGTGCAAATTTTTTCTCCGCGAATAAATTTTTTATTTCGTCAGCACGATTGGGGTGACGCGGAATTAGGATGGTGAGAAGGTCGGGAAATTCTTTTTTTAAAGTTTGGTGCGCTGCGATTACGATCTCCTCTTCGCCCTTGTGGGTGCTGGCGGCGACGAAGATTTTTCGGCTGCCAATTTGCGATTTTAATTCATCCAATTTTGCTGCGTCGCAAATTAAATTTTGCGCCTGCGACTTCAAATTTCCGAAAAATAAAATTTCCCGATCGGTAAGTTTCTCGAAGCGTTTTTTGTCGTCGAAAGTTTGTGCAAAGATTGCTGTAAATTGATCAAAAATTTTGAAGCCAAGCATGCGAGCCAAGCGCCATTTTTTCGCCGATTTTTCTGACATTCGAGCATTGACCAAAAACGTTGCAGCGCCTGATCTGCGCGCTTCAAAGATCAAGTTCGGCCAGATCTCTGACTCAACAAAAATCGCTGCTTGCGGATGCCAAAAATTCAAGAAATTTTTAACGCAAAAAAAAGAATCGACGGGCAAAAATTGGTGAATTACGCGTCCAGAAAATTGCGGAATTTTCGCCGCAATTATTGCCGCTGAAGTGAGTGTTGTTGTCGTGAATAAAATCGAAATTTGTGGCGAAGATTTTAGAATTTCGTCAACCAGAATCAGCGACGAGTTTGCTTCGCCGACACTAACGGCGTGGAGCCAGACCAGATCGCCTTCGGGACGTGGTTTTGTCGCGTAACCAAAACGCTCTTTCAATCGCTTTTTATCCTCTTTTTTTTTGGCAACGCGGTAAAAAAGGTAGAGCTCGATGAAGGGAAAAAGTAGAACGGAGAGGATGCGGTAGATGAACATGTGAGAGATACTTAAAAACAAAATTGTCTTGCGAAGCCTTCAGTGTCATGCTGAGCCTATCGAAGCATGATTCGGATCTCAGTGCCTAGAATCATGCTTCGACAGGCTCAGCATGACACTGAAGGTAACATGACGCCGATGGTAATGGTGTGGGGTATTAAAACTAAAACCCCCCAGCGCTGCGAATAAAAAACTTTTTCAACTTAGGAATTTTATTCACAACACCAAGCCCTAAGTCGCGCAGCAAGCCGATCGACAGGCTTTTAGTTTCGAACAAGGAATTTAAAATGTCAGTGGCGACAATCATTTTTCTCGCCTCAGATTTTGCTTTTTTATTGTAAGCCTCAATCAAGTTTTGACTTGAGAGATCGGGATTATTTTTAATTAAATCGCGCAAAATTTTAATGCCGACGATTGCCAAATTAAATCCCTGCCCTGCGATTGGATGCACGCCACAAGCGGCGTCACCGATCAACAGCATTTTTTCGTGGTAAAATTTTTCGGCCTCAATCGCGATTAGCGGGTAAGAAAATTTTTCCGAAATCACTTCAACTTTTCCTAAAATATTTTCCATTTTTTTGCCAAGCTGCTGCAAAAAATTTTCTTCGTCCAAATTTAAAATCGCCTGCGCCACCTGATTTGGCGAGATCCAAACGATTGAGGAATGATGCTGATTTTGAAAAGGCAAAATCGCCAGTGGACCACCGGGAAGAAATTTTTCGTGAGCAATATTTTCGTGCGGACGCTGGTGTGAGATGTTGAAGACAATCGCGGTTTGGAAATAATTTTTGACCGTGGTGTGAATTTGGTAGAGCTCGCGGAGCTTAGAGAAGCGGCCGTCGCAGGCGAGAATTAATTTTGAATTTAGAATTGTTCCATCGTTTAGTTTGATAGTCGTAAGTCGTAAGTCGTAAGTCGTAAGTGTGGTTTGGAAATCAATTTCTTCGTAAATATTCGGACAAAAAACCGTAATATTTTTCTGCTGTAAAATGCGATCGCGAAGCGCGTTGTGGATGTGAAAATTTTCGATTATTTGTCCGAGGTAGTTTGAGCGGGCGCCCACAAGGGACGCCCCTACGAAGTCCAAAATGAACGGCGATTTGTAATCGGTAATTTTAATGTCCGAAATTTTCCCCGCATGCTTGTTCGTTTCGTCAAAAATTCCTATTTCTTTGAAGAGCTCAAGCGATGCCGCTGAAATCGCGTAAGCGCGCCCGTCACGCTTTTTATCCTGCGCTAAAATATTTTCTTTTTCGATTACG
Source organism: uncultured Alphaproteobacteria bacterium (assembly GCA_903849835.1). Classification (GTDB taxonomy): domain Bacteria; phylum Pseudomonadota; class Alphaproteobacteria; order Rickettsiales; family UBA1997; genus UBA2645. Next base: position 8,547 of record CAINKA010000137.1, on the reverse strand, counting down.
GCTATTTTTAAGTCGGGAGAAATTCCGGCAAGTGCCAGCGCGCAAGTCATGCCTGCGTAGGATCCACCGATTATTGTGATGTCGAAATTTTGATTCACAACGCCACCTCCATCTGCTTTTTTAATTCTTTTTTGCTCGGCAAATAAAGGCGGTATTTACTGGCAAAAATTTGTTTATTTTCTTTGGGCAAAGTTATTTCAACCAACGAATCATTCTTATCTTTGCACAAAACAATTCCGATTGTTTTGCTTTCTTCGTCGGCTTTGACGAAGCGGTCGTAGTAGTTAACATACATTTGCATTTGCCCCAAATCTTGGTGGGTTAGTTCGCCAATTTTCAAATCAAGCAGCACAAAACATTTCAGCAGCCTGTTGTAAAAAACCAAATCAACGTAGAAATGTCGTTGGTCAAAAGTGAATCTTTGTTGCCTGCCGACGAAGGTAAAACCTTTGCCAATCTCCAATAAAAAATTCTCAATTTTATTAATAATCGCCTGCTCCAACTCATTTTCTGAATATTTTGGACTCTCCTGCAAATTCAAAAATTCCAAAATGTAGGGGTCTTTTATGACATCGATTGGATCACTAACGACCTGCCCTTTTTGGCTCAATTCCCGAATCTTTTTTTTGTTTTTAGAGAGCTTCAATCTTTCAAATAAACTGGAATTATATTGCCTCTCAAGATCGCGCACTGACCAGTTATTTTCGACAGATTCTATTGCATAAAATTGCCTCTCATCTTCATCGATTTTACTTAGAAAGACGTAGTGCGACCAGCTTAAAACGAATTTCCTAGACGCTGTCTGGGAAATTCCAAAAGCACGGTAAAAATTTCTCATATTTTCCAGATTCTGAACTGAAAAACCTCTACCAAATTCCGCAGTCAATTTCGTGCTTAATTCCCTTAAAGTGCGCTCACCATATTTCGCTTTTAAATTTCCTTTTTGCTCATCTTCAACAATGATTTTCCCAACCTGAAAATAGGTCAAAACCATCGTCGAATTAACCGCTTTTACCAACTGTTGCCGAGAGTTCGCGATTAAATTTTTTATCTGAAGGAATAAAGCCGATGTGATGTTTGTTGGCATGATTAATTCAATTTTTGTTTCGATTTTCTAACCAAAAAATTCTCCCCGCTCACCACATTTTTTCCGGTTTTTTTCTCGAGCGCTTTTCTGGCATCACGTGAAATTTGTCCGCCTTTTTTTGCCGGAATTTTATTTTCTTCCAAACCTTTTGCGCCCAGATTTTCTGCGATCTGGCGCGTGGAAAGTTCGGCTAACGCAGTAAAAATTAACTCTGCTTCCGACATGTGGTCACGAAGATTCTGACTCTTCAAACCCTTGATGTTCTTGTGCTCAGCGACATTTAATCCGCTCCATTCCTGATGAATAATATTGGTCAAAATCGCAAATTCATCGCCTTGCTTCACTTCATTATTTTGCCAATAATCCGTAAGTTTATTGCGCGTCTCTTGTCCCATCATTCGCTGCTGAATCCACTTTTCACTGCGCCCATGTTTTTGCCAATTTTGACGAGCGCGATTTAGCGATTGTTCGGGATCAGAAATTTCTTGAATGCGTTCATTGCCAGTTTTCGCCAACCACATTTTTATCGGCTCGGCTTTTGGTGACGGGATTGATTGGATTAGGCGGAAAATTGATTCGAGATCAGCGACGTCGGTTGCGCGCATTTTTCCATCTTCGGCAACCATTTTCAACTGGTTACAATTTGTAACCAGTTCACTTCCTTCTTGGCTTAGTCTGTGTTTAAGCACTTTCCAATATGTTCTCGCTTTAAGAAAATCATGCTGCTCAGTCAATGCCGCAACAACATCAACAACGGAAAAAAACCACTTCTGTGATTCTTCATTAAAGTGACGACGGATTTTAAATTTTTCAAAAATTGCGAGGCTGTTTTTCATGGCTTGAGTTTATTCTTGGTTAGTAATTTTGGATTTTTGGTGGCGCGAGTTTTTTAAATCATCTTCCTCGGATCAACCCACTCATCAAACTGCTCGGACGTAACTAGTCCCGAAGCAAGCGCTGCCGCCTTCAACGTCGTGCCTTCCTTGTGCGCTTTTTTGGCGATTTTGGCGGCGTTGTCGTAGCCGATGTAAGGATTTAACGCAGTGACAAGCATCAGAGATTGTTCGAGAAGTTGGGTGATGCGCTCGCGATTGGCGGTGATTCCGACGAGGCATTGATCGATGAAACTGTTGATTCCGTCGGATAAAAGATTGAGCGATTCGACGACGTTGCGGATGATCATTGGGCGAAAAACGTTGAGCTCGAAATGTCCGCTCATCCCGCCGACAGTAACAGCCACATGGTTTCCCATCACTTGCGCCGCGATCATTGTCAGCGCTTCGCATTGCGTTGGATTCACTTTTCCCGGCATGATTGAGGAACCCGGTTCATTTTCAGGAAGGCTGATTTCGCCTAGGCCCGAGCGTGGTCCCGAGGCGAGGAAGCGAATGTCGTTGGCGATTTTCATCACCGAAACTGCGAGTGTGTTGAGTGTGCCGGAGAGGTTTACGAGCTCGTCATTGCAGGCGAGAGAAGCAAATTTATTTGGATTGGTAAAAAATTTTACATTTTTTTGCGCTGCAACTTCAGTGATTTTTTTAGCAAAATTTTCGGCAAATTTCGGATGGCAATTTAATCCCGTGCCAACTGCGGTGCCACCTTGCGCCAAAGCACAAACTGATTTCAAACTTTCAGAAATATATTTTTCCGCCATTTCGATTTGCACTTTGTACGCCGAAAATTCCTGACCCAAAGTTACTGGAGTCGCGTCCTGCGTGTGTGTGCGGCCGATTTTTACGATGTCGGAAAATTCTTTTTCTTTTTTTCCGAGTTCATTTGCGAAGCGAACTAGAGTCGGCAAAAGTTTTTCGTAAGTTAGTAAAACCGTTGCGACATGCATGGCTGTAGGGAAAGTGTCGTTCGAGCTTTGTCCTAAATTTACGTGATCATTTGGATGCACGGGAGATTTTCCGCCTTTTTTGCCGCTAACTTTTTCGTTAGCCACGCCTGCAATCACTTCGTTGACATTCATGTTGGTTTGAGTGCCAGAGCCAGTCTGCCAGACTACGAGCGGGAAATGATTTTCGTAAAACCAGTCGAAACGCGCGAGAATTGTGTCGACGGCGTCAGCGATTTTTTCGGCGAGGTCGGGGGAGAATTTCCCGTCGACGCGTAGCGCGACAGAACTTTGTTTCGATTCGTCAGAAGTTGGATCAGTAGCCATCAGCTCTTTATTCGTCAGCGCCGCCGCTTTTTTAATCAGCAGCATCGCGTGGATAACTTCCTTCGGCATTTTGTGTCCCGGATTGTCATTGCAGATCGGAAAGTTTTGCCGCGAGCGCTGTGTTTGCGCAGCGTAGTAAGCATCTGCAGGAACTTTTATTTCACCGAAAGAATCGGATTCGAGACGGAAATTTTGGGTCATGGTTTTTGAAAAATTAGTTCGATGTCATGCTGAGCTTGCCTCCGCATGATTCAAGCTCGGTGCCCAGAATCATGCGGAGGCAAGCTCAGCATGACACCAAGTTAAAAAAATTACGAAATACAGATTTTAAAAAACTCTTCCGCATCAAGACTGGCCTTGCCTACAAGCAATCCGTCGATTCCATGAATTGATAAAATTTCTTTGGAATTTAGCGATGTCACCGAACCGCCATAAAGCACGAAATAATCATTTGCTAGGCCTTGGAATTTTTCGTTGAAAACTTTTTTGATTAATTTCGCCATTTCTGAGATCTGTTCGAGACTAGGAACAACGCCGGTTCCGATCGACCAAACTGGTTCGTAAGCGATCACCAATTTATCAAATTTTACATCGGTTGGAACTGAATTCATGATTTGTTTGTAAACGAATTCGAGGTGTCTCGACTGATCGCGCGTCTCTTTGCTTTCGCCAACACAAATGATCGGGATTATTTTTTCGCTCAATGCAGCTCTGATTTTTTTTCCGACAATTTCGCTAGTTTCAAAATGTCCTGCGCGACGTTCGGAATGGCCGAGGATGACATATTGGCAGCCAATTTTTTTTAGCATTGTGGCACTGGTATCGCCCGTGAAAGACCCGCTGATTTCGTGATGACAATCTTGCCCGCCAATCTTTAGTGGGCGCTCGTCCAAAACTATTTGCGTGAGCTCGTCAGTAGAAAAATCTTCGAACTTTTTTTGCTCGAGTTTCATAATTTCTTCGAGCTGCTGGAAGCCGTCTTCCATCAACTGCCCATCAATGTAATCGGTCATGAAGATTGGTGGACAAAGGACGATCTCAACATTTTTTAAACGCTCAATCGCGCCAGAATGATTTTTTAAAAAGCTGTTAATCCACGCATCCGCTTCATCAAAAGCGTGGTTCATTTTCCAATTTGCTGCGATGATTTTCATTTTAATTTAGAATAGAATTAGTTGCTCAAGTTCTTTGCCGAATAGTTGATAACGCCATCCTGAAACTTTTTTTGTGAAGAAAGTTTTTTCACAAATCACAGTTCGAAGATTGGAACTCGTGATTAAAAATTGCTCACAAAAATTTTCTTTAGTGGCAATTTCATTGATTAATTTTTTCGCTTCTTGGTAAGAATTTTTTTGCCGCTCATTCATAAAAAATCTTTTTTCTGCAAAAGAATTTCTCTCAGAAAAATTTTCATTTTCATCTAAAATCTTTTTCATTTCTCCAAGAATTTCGTCGACAATTTTTTGTGATATTTCTCGATTAAAATTTGGATTAAAATTTTTATCGATTACGATTTTTTCCAGCTCCTCATCTTTCAGCAAATGTTGCCTCGGAACATTAACCTTTCGAGCCCACTGCTCACGCCACAAAATCAACTTTTTAATTTGTGAAATTTGCTGCAAATTTTTGCCTTTAAATGAAAAGTTGTTACTCAAATTTTCATCACCTTTTCCCAAGGTTTTTTTGGTGAAATTTTTTATCTCTTCCAGATACCAATCAGCTCGATTTCTTTCTGATAAAATTTCACAAAATTTTTCGTAAATTTCTTCAAGAAAAGTTACATCCAAAATTGCATATTCGAGCTGTTTTTTATTTAGCGGTCTCCTTTGCCAATCGCTAATTTGCTGCTTTTTATCGAGTTTTTTTTGGAAAAATTTTTCCACCAAATTGGAATATCCGACGCTAAAAGCAAAACCGCAAAAATTTGCCATCACTTGCGTATCCATCACATTTTGCGGCTGCAATCCAGATTCGTGAAAAAAAATTTGTAAATCTTGAGTTGAAGAATGAAGAATTTTTGTAATTTTTTCGTCAGCGATAACTTGGAACAAACCGCTTAAATCAAGCTTCGCCAAACAATCGACGATAAAAAATTCCTTCTCTCCCGAAGAATTTTTAACTGCAATTTGAATGATGGAGAGGATGGGATAGTAGGTTGTTCTGCGGGTGAATTCTGTGTCGAGCGCAACGAGTTTTGCTGATTTTATTAGTTCGACAACTTGCTGCAATTCTGGCTGAGATATGATGTAAAAATTTGGGGAGTTATTTTTTTTTATCATTCAAGTTACCGCCACTGCCCGTCCTTGGTTAGATTGCGAATATAGCGGCCCTCGCAGCACAGAAGACGCTGATGGATCGGTAATTTTTGAACTTGGACATGGATCAGGATTTCTGTTATTAGCCATCCTGTAAAGTTTTTCTAACCTGAAATCTAAAAGCTTTTTTTCTAAATCTTTTGGAGGGTTGGGCAAAATAAATCCGTCCTTTTCAACAGCTTTTGCGGCAAGTTCTACAACGCAGGCATCATCAAAAACTTTTTGTTTTTCGCTGCACAATTTTGTTTTTTGCTCTTCCGACCTGTCCACCTTAAATTTTCTCAAGGTTTCCCCTACGCTTTTTTCGTCCTTCTTAACGGCGGAAAAAAGTAAAAATTGTTTCGCACAAGCATCTTTGAAAGCTGGGTCTTTGACCAATAATGTGACCGCTTTACTTTCGTTGCCGAGATCTAATTCGGAAAATAATTTTACTGATTCTGCTCCACTCGCATCCCTCGTCCTAAATTTTATGCCATCAAAAATTTTCTCCCTACCATCTTTTGCATTCAGAGCCTCAACGATAAATTCCGCTAATTTTCCGCAAAGATTTATTTCTTTTTCGATTTGTAATTTTTTTGCATCAAACGCGGTGAGCCTTCCTCTTAGTGCGGCTCCAGTGGTGTTTTCGTCTATCTTCGCCACAGCTCCGTTAATCGCCCCTTCTAATTTTGCACTAGATTCCGTTTTGAATTTTGCGACACTATCAAGATGATTTATTTCCCTCGGAACACGCGAAGCAGAAAAAAGTATGGCAACTCCAATCTCGAAAACTAATGGGGCTTTCGACAACGGGGAAAACACCCCCTTACCTTCTTGGAAAATTGTGCTATCGGTGATGGTGTCAAAAATTCCGGTGATATCTTTTATGATAGGCGTTTCATCCACGATAAATTCTATCGCTTCGTCAATATGCGCATAGTGGATGTAATCACCAAAATTTAACAAATATTTTCCGACAAAATTATCCTCTCCAAAAATTTTTTTACCGATATTGATCGAATCACTGGATGCAATCTTTCCCAATCCTTCTCCAACAGATAGAGCTCCATCAAAAAGAGGTCCGAGAAGATCGGTAAGAAATCCCATATAGCTGGAGAGGCCAATAGCAGAAAATGCCCCGAGCGGCGTTAGCAGCAAAAACATTTGCAAGAGACGCCCTTTCCACATCTGATCTTCTTCCTTCACGATACCTTGCAAACCTTTCAACATTGCACGCTCTAATTCCCGCAAACTTTTGTTCATTCCTTCCATTTCTTCGGCATTAACTTTTCCTTCTGCCTCAATTTCATCGGAGATTAATTTTTGCATCCTGACGAATGTTTCGTGATCAAGTATGTCGCCGCTAGTTCCCAACATATCGTTGATGCGCTTCAAAGTTCTGAGATAAAAAGTGTTGTCCTTCATTCCCGGACCAATCTTCATCATGACGTTCGCCAGAAGAGTATTTCTGAGTTGAGCATATTGCGCTGCACGAGAATCTTCACTGGCCTTGCTATCTTTCAGCATTCCTCGCAAAGCAGAGCCGACAACTTTTTGAACTCCGTGCCCAAAAAATTCTAAAGCATTTTTGGCACGCGCTAAATTTTTATTTTCTACTCCGTAAACCGACTCTTCCTCTTTGGTCAGAAGACGGCCTTTGTCCATCAAAGAACGAATATTTGCGTCTGCAACCCTAGCTTCTCTTTCCGCCTTGGCTTTGCTATCGCTGACAAGATTTCTGTAGGTTATCGAAGGAGGTTCGAGAAAAACCTCAGGGCCCGGACTGTCCAATATCTGGTCAATCTCTTTCTGATCTTCACCCAATATGCTGTAGTGGCGACTAGACTCTTCAGTTTCGCCTGTTTCAGCATATTCTTTACCAGACAAAACTTTGTCACGAAGCACTGGCAGCATCTTCGCCACATCAAGGGTGCTCGCGGGATCTATCGCTCTTTGTCTGAGTTTTAATTCTCGAATTTCTTGATTTTTGAGTCGCTTGGCAGCTTTAGTCCGACTCTCTAATGCCCTTTTCGCATCACTAATAAAACTCTCTGCATTAGGATGTTTTTCCAATTGATCAGCAAGCCCATTTCTGATTTCAGAAATATGCTCTTTCTCTGCTATAACTTCAGAAACTTTCGCTTCCTGCAGGAGTTTATCAATCCTCGCTAGTGCTAATTTTATTCGCGCTGGATCTACAGAAGTGCGGGACATTTGTTAGATTTTAAAACTTAAGAATATCGAAGCCTATCTAGCCCCCAAGATCCTTTGCAAGTTTTTTGTTACAAGAATTTTTAATTAAAAATTTTGCCACTAGATTTCTTGACATTGGTAAGTCAAAAAATAGATTTTTTTCGCTCACATTTTTTCTAAAATAATTTTTACCAAACACGCAAATGCTTAAAAAATTACTCACACTGTCGGCTGTTTTTTTGTTAGTTTCTTGCCACGGCAAAATGAAAAATGTGGATGCTGAAAAAAGCACTACAGAAACAACTGACGCGGCTCCATACCAAACAGTTGATGAACAACAAGCCGCAGAATTAAACAGACAAGCGCAGGAGCAAATTGAAGAAATAGTCGTGCAAGATCGCGTTCTTTTCGGTTACGATTCTTACGAAATTTCTGACGAAGCGAAAAAAATTCTCGACACTCAAACAGCTTGGTTAAAAAGCGATCCAGCAATCAAGGTCACCATTGAAGGCCATTGCGACGAACATGGCACTCGCGAATATAACATCGCGCTTGGCGAAAGAAGAGCAAATTCTGCTAAAAAATATTTGATTTCAAAAGGCATTGCAGAATCACGCATCAAAACAGTTTCCTACGGGAAAGAGCGCCCCTCCTTCCTCGGATCAAGTGACGAAGTGCTGAGCAAAAACAGAAGAGCGGTGACTGTTGTCAACTAAGAACGCCTCACTCACTAACTGAGCTATCAGTTAAATTTTAAAAAAATCACCAATGTCATGCTGAGCTTGTCGAAGCATGATTCGGAATGCCTT